>DATIUN010000175.1:0-2304 GCA_035466795.1 Azonexus sp.
GCACCCCGTGCAGGCGCACCAGCACGAACATGATGAGCAGCGAGATGAAGCTGCGGTAGAAGGTAATTTCGACCGCCGAATGGGTCTCCGCGGCCAGCTTGACGCAAACCCCCATGCAGGCGAACAGCAGGCTGGCGACCAGCATCCAGAGGGATTGCATTCTTGGGTGGCTAGAAAAAGGAAAAGGCGGCGGATTCTAACGTGTCGCCTTGTGCAATGCAGCAAAAGCCTAGATGTGATCCTGCATGATCCGCCGGTAGAACTCGTGGAAGTGCTGCATGCCGTCCTCCATCGGGCTCTGGTAGGGGCCGACCTCGTTGCGCCCTTCCTTCATCAGCGCGTAACGGCCGCGATCCATGCGTTCGCCGATGTCGTCGTCCTCGATGGCGGTTTCCATGTAGGCGGCACGCTCGGCCTCGATGAAATCGCGCTCGAAGTCGACGATCTCTTCCGGATAGTAGAACTCGACCACGTTCAGGGTCTTGTTCACATCCTGCGGGATCAGCGTCGATACGACCAGCACGTGTGGATACCACTCGACCATGATGTTCGGGAAGTAGGTCAGCCAGATGGCACCATGTTCGGGCCTCTTGCCTTCCAGCCCGTAGATGTCGAGAACCGCCTTCTGCCAGCGCTCGTAGGCCTTGGAACCGGACTTCTTCAAGGACGTCACGCCGACGCGCTGTACCGAGTACCAGTCGCCGAACTGCCAGGCCAGGTCGTCGCAGGTAACAAAATTGCCCAGCCCCGGGTGGAAGGGCGCGACGTGGTAATCCTCAAGGTAGACCTCGATGAAAGTCTTCCAGTTGTAGTTGCATTCGTGCATCTCGACATGGTCGAGCTTGTAGCCGGTGAAATCGAGCTGATTGGCCACGTTCATGCCGGCCAGGTCGTCATTCGCCGAGCGCGGCCCCTTGAAGAGCAGGCCGTTCCAGTTCTCCAGCGGCGCCTTGTTCAGGTTCAGGCACGGATTATGCGGAAAATGCGGGGCGCCGATCAGTTGCCCGCCGGTGTCGTAAGTCCAGCGGTGGATCGGGCAGACAATGTTGCCCTGCAGCCTGCCGGCGCCCTGCAGCATGATCGCCTGACGATGGCGGCAGACGTTCGACATCTGCCAGAAACCCTCGCTGCCGCCGTTGAGCAGCAACTGGCCGTGGTCACGCCACTCCAGCGAACGATAGTCCATCGCTTCGGGCACCATCAACTGATGTCCGACATAACCGGGGCCGCCATCGAAGAGCAGCTTTTTCTCCAGTTCGAAGAGCTTCTCGTCGAAATACCAGTCGACCGGCAGTTGGGAAACTGCGGGGGCCAAACGGGACAAGGTCGCCACGTCGGACATTCCACGCCTCCAGCAGGGTTGAAAAGAGCATTCTACCCTTCCCCGAATTTGACCTGAAGCCCCCTGATAGGGTATTTTCACACGTTTCCCCGAACCCGGTTGATATGGATCAAGCCCCTGTCGTCGACATGAAATTCGAGGCCGCGCTGGCCGAACTCGAGAACCTTGTGCACAGCATGGAAGATGGCAAGCTCGAACTCGAAGCCTCGATCGCCGCCTACCGCCGTGGCATGGAACTCATGAAGCACTGCCAGGCGCAACTGGCCGATGCCGAACAGCAGATTCGCATCCTCGAAAATGGCCAGTTCCGGGACGTCGACCGCGCCCTGAAGGAAGTCCCCTTGGGGTACAACAGCCTGGAGGGGCAGTGAGCGCCACTGCTTTCGCCGACTGGATGGCTGCCACGCAGACTCGCGTCGAGAACGCACTGGCCCGGCATCTGCCGCCGGCCGAGAGCATCCCTACGCGCCTGCACGACGCAATGCGCTATGCCACGCTCGCCGGCGGCAAGCGCGTCCGGCCCTTGCTCGCCTTTGCCGCCGGCGAACTAAGCGGCGCGACACCGGAAAAGCTCGAAATCGTTGCCTGCGCCGTCGAACTGATCCACGCCTATTCGCTGGTGCATGACGACCTGCCGTGCATGGACGACGACGTGCTGCGCCGTGGCCGCCCGACCTGCCACGTCGAGTTCGACGAGGCGACTGCCCTGCTCGTCGGCGACAGCCTGCAAACCCGAGCCTTCGAACTGCTCGCCAGCCAGCCGCTCGGCGAGCCGAACCAGCAACTTGAAATGATCGCCCTGCTCGCCCACGCCAGCGGTTCGCGCGGCATGGCCGGTGGCCAGGCGCTCGACCTCGCCGCCGAAGGACGCAAGCTGTCGCTCGACGAGGTCGAGCAGGTCCACGCGCTCAAGACCGGCGCCCTGATCCGGGCCTCCGTGCTGATGGCGGCGCACTGCTCCA
>DATIUN010000176.1:0-4559 GCA_035466795.1 Azonexus sp.
GGACCGGAACTCTGCGGTTGGGGCGGCGACAAGGCCAATCCCTACGAGCAGTACCGTTCCAGTTACGTCGATACGTCCAGGCCCGGCAACCCGCCGCTGGCCAGGGACAAACAGCCCGCGTGCTGGCAATACGACCCCTCGGTCGAAGGTCGCTTCAAGCTCTACGTCGCATCGATGAACGAGTTGCTCAACCCGGCCAAACGCATCCCCAAGGCGCTCAAGCTCGACCAGGACATCGTGCTCGACATCGGCCCGCGCATCTTCGACGGCCAGGCCGAAAAACGCGTGGTCGGCTTCACCGTGCGCGTGCCGGCGGGCGCCAGCGCGGGCAACGTCGGCAATTTCCGCCACAAGGAATTCATCGGCGATCTGGTGCGCGCAAAACTTGAACCCGCCGAACTCGACGCGCGGCTGGCCAAAATATTGCCCGCGCATGATGCGAAACAGGTTGCGGCCGAAATGCGCAACATCGGCAAAGCCATCGTCTCCGATCCGAATCGGCTGGTCGAACTGGTGAAGGCAGCGCGCGTCCGCACGCCTGCGCTGTGGCAAGTGTATTCATCTTGCAACGTCGAAATCGAAAACGACGGCCACCGTTTTGGCGAAGACCTGAGCGACACCGACAAGAACGCCCTGATTGCCTTTCTCGCGACGCTTTGAGGAGCAAAGACCATGCCTGTCCGCGCTATTTTTCTCGCCCTGGTGTTGAGCGCCACCCTGGGGGGATGCGACCAGATCAAAGGCTGGTTCGCAGGCAAGCCCGACATCGTCTACGCGCCCTACGGCAAGGATTACGCGAGCAAGCCCGATCTGGCGCAGGTCGAGTACGAGCACCCGATTCCCTTGGCAGAACTCATCAAGGTCACCCCCAAATATCTGGCCGGACTGAACCAGGAGCAACTTGACCAGCTTTACGCGCGGCTGGGCTCGGGGCCGATTCCGAATGGTCCGTTCGACGGCGAAATCGTATTCACGCGCGGCGGCACGGGCAAGCTGCGCGCCGCCGAAATCATCGGTGGGCTCGCCGGCCTGGGGCTGAACCTCAAGGGCAAGCTGCTGGAAACCGCGGGCGAGACGTTGTGGAAAGGCAAGGTGTTCTACCGCGACGAAAAAATACTGCGCAACCGCATTGAAGACCTCACCGTGCTGCGCCCCATCATCGGTCCCGGCGACATCCCGAAAATCGCCGTCGACGGCAAAGATGCCTGGCTGCTGTTTCCCGCCAAGCTCTACTGCGGGCAAAGCCTGATCGACTCGCGCCGCGAATCCATCATCATCGACTACGCTTTCACCGACGACATCCCCGGCTACCGCGAAAGACCGGATTTTCTGGCCGGGCGGCGCGGCCTCAAGGTGCGCGACGAAATCCGCATGGTGCGTCCCGGCCTGTATCTCGGCCGCGCCTACATGGATCACGCCTTCATCCTCAACTTCGTGCTCTACAACAAGGATCTGGACCGCGCCGGTCGCGCCGAATTCGAGGCCGGCCAGGTCAGGGACACGTGCTGGAGTGGCACGCAGAAACGCATCGTTGCGACCCGCTGAGGACACCGCCATGCAAACCCTTGCCGATATCGACTTCGCCGCGCTGACGCAAAACAGCTTCCACCCTTCGCCCAGTGCGTGGGAAGACCAGGTGTTCTACTTTTTTCTGGTCGACCGGTTTTCCGACGGCAAAGAGGCGGGCTATCGCGACCTCGCGGGTAATCCGCTCGCGGGCGGCGCCACCCCCTTGCTTACCCCCGCCGAACACGGCAATGCGGTCGGCACCGAGCCTGCCGCAGCGGCCTGGCGCAATGCCGGCGCGCGCTTTGTCGGCGGCACCCTGAAAGGCGCGACGAGCAAAATTGCTTATCTGAAGCGGCTCGGCGTGTCCGCACTGTGGGTCAGTCCGGTGTTCAAGCAGCCGCCGTGGAGCGACGCCTACCACGGCTACGGCGTGCAGGATTTTCTGGCCATCGAGCCGCGCTTCGGCAGCCGCGAAGACCTGCGCGAACTGGTCGATACGGCGCACGCACACGGCATCTACGTGATTCTCGACGTCATCCTCAACCACGCCGGGCCGGTGTGTTCCTACGCTGCGGACCGCTATCCGGCCGTGCAGGGCATGGATCCGCGCTGGGACGGCAACGCCTATACCGTGCAGGGCTGGAACGACGCCACAGGCGCGCCCACGCTGGCATATGGCGCGCCGGTCGCCGACCCGGACGCTGCGGTCTGGCCGCGCGAACTGCAAGCGCCCGAGAGCTTTACCCGGCGCGGTCGCATCAACAGCTGGGACTGGTATCCGGAATACCTGGACGGCGATTTCTTCGACCTGAAAGACATCCATCTCGGCACCGGCGAGATCGACAGCTTCCAGCCCTCGTCTGCATTGCGCAGCCTCACTCGTAGCTATCAATACTGGATCGCCTACGCCGACCTCGGCGGCTTCCGGGTCGATACGGTCAAGCACATGGAGCCCGGCGCGACGCGCTATTTCACCGCCTGCATCCACGAATTCGCGCAATCCATCGGCAAGGAAAACTTCACCCTGATCGGCGAAATCACCGGCGGTCGCAGCAACGCCTTCGCCCTGCGCGAGGCGACCGGGCTCGACGCCGCGCTCGGCATCGACGACATCCCCGACAAGATCGAATATCTGGTCAAGGGGCGGCGCAATCCGGCGGACTACTTCGACCTGTTCCGCAACTCGTTCGAGCTCGGCAAGGACAGCCACACCTGGTTCCGCGACAAGGTGGTCACGCTTTACGACGACCACGACCAGGTGCGTAAAGGCAATAACAAGGCGCGCTTCTGCGCCGACGGCGGCGTGCCGCTCGCGCTCAACGCGCTGGCCTTGAACCTGCTCACGCTCGGCATTCCGTGCATCTACTACGGTTCGGAACAGGGCTTCGACGGCGCGGGCGACAACGACCGCTACATCCGCGAGGCAATGTTCGGCGGCGACTTCGGCGCGTTCCGCTCGCGCGACCGCCACTGTTTCGACGAAACCCACCCGATCTACCGTGAACTCGCACGGCTGATTGCGGTGCACGGGCAACATCTGGCGCTGCGGCGCGGCCGCCAATACCTGCGGGCGATTTCCGGCAACGGCCAGGATTTCGGCGAGCCGCAGATGATCGGCGGCGTGCTGCGCTCGGTGGTGGCGTGGTCGCGGTTATTCACCGAACGCGAATGGCTGTGCGCGATCAACACCGACGCCGACGGCAAACGCGCCGCATGGGTGGGGCTGGATTTCACGATCAGCCCGCTGGGCAGCCGCCTGGTCTGCCTGTATTCGTCCGACCCGGCGCAAATCGGCAGCGAGTTGGTGGTCGCCGCGCCGCGCCCCGACTGGCGCGCAGTGTGGCTCGAACTGCCCGCCGCCGGCTGCGCGGTGTACGGGCCGACGGCCTGATGCCCAATGCGCGCCGCCTCCGCCCCGATCTGTTCATTATCGCCATGTGTCTGGCACTGAGCCCCGCGTGGAGCGCTCCGGCGCAGCCGCTGGTACCAGTGCAGCCCGACTTGCCGCCGCTTGGGCGCTCGCGTTTCGACCAGCTCATCGGCAACGCGCCGGTGCCGTTTCCTTATGCCCGCCTGGGGCAGAAAATCCAGTCACAGATGCAAGCCGACCCGGGCGGCCTGCCGACGCTCAAGACCACGTTGATTCCGCTCGGCCGCTCGCTGCAGAAGAACGCCGGTGCACCGGATTTTTTTCGCTTCCCGCGCGTGGTCGCCGCCGCCGACGGCCTCAACAAAGCGGGGGTCGAACCGCTGCAAGACCGGCTGTTCCTCGGCTTCCACGAAAAGGGCGAGGTAATCGAAGTCATCAGCTACAACGACGACGCTGCGCGCTTCGAATTCCAGATCGTGCGCGATTACGCGCCGGGCAAAACACCGCAGGTTTTCTACGCGCGGCGCAGCCTGTGCCTGGCCTGCCACCAGAACGCCGCGCCCATCTTCGCACGCCCGTTGTGGGACGAAACCTCCGCCAATCCGGCAATCGCCCGCCGCCTGCGCGACACACGCAAGGATTTTTACGGCATCAAATTAAGCGGCACCGACATCGCCTATTTCATCGACGCGGCGACCGAGCGCGCCAATTTATTCTCGGTCTGGCAGACGCTGTGGCAACACGGCTGCGGCGCGGGCGAAACCGGCGACCGCTGCCGCATGGAAGCGTTTTCCGCTGCGCTGGAGTACGCCCGCAATGGCCGGCTGCCCGCCGCCGACGCGTTGCCGACACTGACGCGCAACTGGAAAATCCGCTGGCCGCACGGGCTGCCCATCCCCAATCCCGACCTGCCCAACCGCGACCCGCTGGCCGCATTGCCGGATGCAGCGAACGATCCCCTGCTGCCGCGCCCGCCGCTGGCAATCTGGCACGCACCGGACAATACTGCCTTCATCGTCGGGCTGGCCGGCATGCTCGACACCGCCGCCGTTAAACAGTTGGCGGTCAAACAATTGGGACAGCGCGATTTAAGCGCCGCACTCGAACACCTGCGCGCACGCGGCGAACTGGCCGCGCGTCCGTTTAACCCATCGCTGCTGCATGCCGTGCTGGCCGAGTT
>DATIUN010000177.1:0-6793 GCA_035466795.1 Azonexus sp.
GTTGAAGCGGGCCGCGAGTTGCTGCTGGCTTTCGGTGTCGACCTTGGCGAGAAGGACTTCTGGTTCCAGTTCCGCGGCAGCTTGGGCAAAGGCAGGTGCCATCGAGCGGCAGGGGCCGCACCACGGCGCCCAGAAGTCGACGACGACCGGCAGGTCGCTGCGTCCGATGTGGCGATCGAAGTTGGCTGAGGTCAGGTCAAGCGGCTTTCCGGCAAACAATGCCTTCCGGCATTGCCCGCAAACCGGATTTTCGTCGAGGCGGGCGGCCGGGAGACGATTGACCGCATCGCAGTGCGGGCAAACGATGTGCAGGTTGTCACTCATCACGCTTCCTTGGTATCAGAAAAGTCTGATATAAGGTCGCGCCGGCCAGTTTCAAGAGGCAGCGCCATGCGTCCTGGCCAACCCGGCTGAAGCGGCCAGTGCGCCGGCATCCGCTTTCGCCTTCGACGGCCAGCCGCCGAGGTGACGCTCGGCGAGCGAGGCCAGCGCCGCCAGCCAGACGTGGTCTTCGTTCAGCGCCGGAATGTAGTGGTATTCCTTGCCCCCGTTCGCCAGGAATGAGGCCTTGCCCTCGATGGCGATCTCTTCCAGGGTTTCCAGGCAGTCGGCGACGAAGCCGGGACAGATCACATCGACACGCCGCGTGCCGGCCTTGCCCAGCGCCTCGAGGGTCGGGGCGGTGTACGGTTGCAGCCACTCCGCCTTGCCGAAGCGTGACTGAAAGCAGATCCTGTGCTGTTCGGGCGCGAGGTTCAGGCGCTCGGCGAGCAGGCGGCCGGTCTTCATGCATTCGCAGTAATACGGGTCGCCGAGATCGAGATTGCGGCGCGGCAAGCCGTGGAAGCTGATGATCAACTGGTCGCCGGTGGTCGGCAGGCCATGCTTGACCCAGTGATTGCGTACCGTCTGCTCGAGGGCGCTGATGTAGTCCGGATCGTCATGGAAATTGCGGACAAAGCGCATTTCCGGCTGATTGCGCTGGGTCAGTAGCCAGCGGCACGCCTCGTCGATTACCGTGGCGGTCGTACTGGCCGAGTATTGCGGGTACATCGGCAGCACCAGGATACGAGCATTGCCGGCTGCCTTGAGCCGGTCCAGGACGTCGGGCAGCGACGGCGCGCCGTAGCGCATCGCCGACGTGACGGTCACGATGTGGCCGCGTTCGCCGAGATAGCCGGCAAGGAACTTGGTCTGGCGTTCGGTATGCACTTTGAGCGGAGAACCGTCGGTCATCCAGACCGAGGCATATTTTTCGGCAGATTTCTTCGGACGGATATTCAGAATGATGCCATTGAGGATCAGCCACCAGACCGGGCGCGGGATCTCGACGACGCGCGGGTCGGACAGGAATTGCCGCAGATAGCGCTTGAGGGCAGGGGCCGTCGGCGCCTCCGGGGTGCCCAGATTGACGAGGACGACGGCGGTGCCCGGCGTGGTGCCGTGCTGGTGCGGGGGTTCGGGCCGGATTTTTGGCATCAGTAGTTTTGCTGGTTGGAGAGGGCGCTGGAAAGGAGCTTGGCGGTGATGTCGACAATCGGAATGACGCGTTCGTAGGCCATGCGGGTCGGGCCGATGACGCCGACCGAGCCGACGATCTGGCCATCGACGGTATAGGGAGCGGCAACCACGCTGCATTCGTCGAGCGTGGCGATGCCGGATTCGCCGCCGATGAAGATCCGGACGCCGGCGGCCCGGTTGGAAACGTCGAGCAGGCGCACCAGGCTCGAGCGCTGTTCGAAAAGGTCGAACAGTTCGCGCAGGCGCTTCATGTTCGAGGACAGTTCCTCGACGTCGAGCAGGTTGTGCTCGCCGGAGATCACATAAGGGGTCTCGTTGCCGGACAGCGCCTCGTTGCCGGCTTCGAGCGCCAGTGTCATCAGCGGCTTGATGTCGTCGCGCAACTGTTCGATCTCGGCCGACAGGCGATGGCGGATCTGTTCCAAGTCGAGGCCGGCGAAATTCTGGTTCAGATAGTTGGCGGCCTGGACAAGTTCGGCTGGCGAATAGGCCTTCTCGGTGACCAGAACGCGATTCTGCACGTCGCCATCGGTAGTGACGATGATCAGCAGGATGCGTTTTTCGGTCAGGTTGAGGAACTCGATCTGCCGGATGCGGCTGCCGGAACGGCGCGGCGCCATGACGACGCCGGCAAAATGCGTGAGGCTGGAAAGTAGTTGCGAGGCGCTGGAAATGACCTGATTTGCCGGTCGACCGTGCAAGGCGCCTTCCATTTCATCGAGTTGCCGTGCCTCGAGCGGGCGCATGGTCAACAGCGTGTCAACGAACAGCCGGTAGCCGCGCGGCGTCGGAACGCGCCCTGCCGAGGTGTGCGGGCTGGCAACAAAGCCGGCTTCTTCGAGGTCGGCCATGACGTTGCGGATCGTCGCCGGCGACAGGTCGAGGCCTGAATACTTCGACAGCGCGCGCGAACCCACCGGCTGGCCGTCGGCAATGTAGTGTTCGACCAGGGCCTTGAGGAGGGTGCGGGAGCGATCATCGAGCATGGCAGGGCATTGTACAAAAAACCGGGGGCGGCGCGAGTGACCATTTTTATGCAAGAATCCGCATCATGAACTCCTGCTTCGGCTCCTACCGCTCGCCCAAGACCATTGCGCTGGTCGGCAAGTACCATAGTCGCGAAATAGCCGAATCGCTGCGCCAGCTCGCGGAGTATCTGCACGAGCGGGGGATTTCGGTGTTCATCGAGCGCGAGACGGCCGAGCAGGTCGGGCGCCAGGTCGATCTTGCGCGCTGGGTCACCTGCGGCTTCAGCGACATCGGCGCCCATGCCGACCTCGCCATCGTTATTGGCGGCGACGGTACGATGCTCAACGCGGCGCGCCGCCTGGCGCGCTATCGCGTACCGCTGGTTGGCATCAATCAGGGCCGGCTCGGTTTCATGACCGACATCGCGCGCAACGACATGCTGACCGGCATCGACGATCTGCTCGACGGGCGCTTTGCCGCCGAGAACCGCATGCTCCTCGATGCGGAAGTGATCCGCGACGGCAAGGAGATCGCCGCCAATCAGGCGCTGAACGAAGTCGTCGTAGACAAGGGGGCGATCGGCCGGATGATCGAGTTCGCGCTGTCGATCGACGGCGAATTCATCTACAACCTGCGCTCCGACGGCCTCATCGTGTCGACACCGACCGGTTCCACCGCCTACTCGCTGTCGTCGGGCGGGCCGATCCTGCATCCGACGCTGACCGGCATCGCGCTTGTGCCGCTGTGTCCGCATGCGCTGACCAACCGGCCGATCATCGTCAATGACCAGGCCAACATCGAACTTCGCATCATTCAGGCCGACGATCCGCGCGTGCACTTCGACGGCCAGGTGACTTTGGATCTGCTTCCCGGCGATAGTGTCCGCCTGAAGCGATCGGAATATGCCATCTGCTTTCTGCATCCGCCGGGCTACAGTTACTTCGCGATGCTGCGCCAGAAACTGCACTGGAGTGAACGCCCCAAGGGCCCCTGATGCTGCGCCACCTTGCGATTCGCGACTTTGTCATCGTCGATCGGCTGGAACTCGAGTTTTCCTCCGGTTTTGGCGCGTTGACCGGGGAAACCGGGGCCGGCAAGTCGATCCTGATCGATGCGCTGGCGCTGGCGCTCGGCGACCGCGCCGATGCCGGCGTCGTGCGCGCCGGTTGCGAGCGGACCGAGGTCGCAGCCACCTTCGAGATCGGCGGGCTGCCGCAGGTAATCGCCTGGCTGGCCGCCAACGACCTCGCTGCCGAGGACGAGCTGATCCTGCGCCGGGTGCTCGATGCCGGCGGCCGTTCGCGCGGTTATATCAACGGCTCGTCGGCGACTGCCCAGCAGATGCGAGAGGTTGGTGAGTTCCTGGTCGATATCCACGGTCAACATGCCCATCAGTCGCTGCTCCGTGGCGACGCGCAAAGGGTGTTGTTCGATACTCACGCCGGGCTGTCCGCCTTGGCGCAACAGGTTGCCACGGCTTACCGGAGATGGCGTGAAGCCGGGCAGGCACTGAACGCGGCCGCGACCGGTGCCGAGGCGCTGGAACGCGAGCGCGAACAGCTCGAATGGCAGGTCCGTGAACTCGATACCCTGGCTTTTTCCGGGGATGAATGGTCCGCTCTCGAACTCGAACACAAGCGCCTGGGGCACGCCGCAAGCCTGATCGACGGCGCCCGCTTTGCGCTCGAAACGTTGGCCGATGGCGAAGCCGCCTGTTCGGGCAATCTCGATCGCGTGGCTACCCGGATCGCCGGGCTGGCGAGCTACGATCCGGCGCTGCAGGAAGTTTCAGGCTTGCTGCAATCGGCCTCGGCCGAACTGGCGGAAGCAGTGTCTACGCTGCGTCGCTATGCCGATCGCGTCGATCTCGATCCGGCACGCCTGGCAGAGGTCGAGCGGCGCATGGAGGCGGTCCTTGCCAGTGCCCGCAAGTATCGCATGCAGCCGGCAGAGCTTCCGGCGTTACTGGCCGACTGGCAGGCGCGGCTGGCGACGCTTGCCGCGGTGGCTGATCTCGATGCACTGACCGCCCGTGTCGCGGCAGCACAGGCCGACTACCTGAATCTTGCCCGCGAGCTGTCGGCTGGCCGCCAGCGCGTTGCCGGCGAGATGGGGGAAGCGGTCAGTGCGCTGATGCAGCAACTGGCGCTGGCCTCCGGGCGCTTCGAAGTGGCCTTGCTGCCACTGGCCGAAGGAACGGCGAACGGGCTGGAGCAGGTCGAATTCCGGGTCGGCGGCCTGGCCGGGCAGGAGGCCAGGGCGCTGGCCAAGGTGGCATCCGGCGGCGAGCTGTCGCGGATCAGCCTGGCCATCCAGGTACTGACCTCGCGTTCGGCCAGCGTGCCGACACTGATTTTCGACGAGGTCGACGTCGGCATCGGCGGCGGCGTCGCCGAGATCGTCGGCCGTCTGCTGCGCGAACTCGGCGGCGAACGCCAGGTGCTGTGCGTCACCCACCTGCCGCAGGTCGCGGCACGCGCCGAATGGCAGTGGCAGGTCAGCAAGGAAGCTCGCGACGGCGTGACCCTCAGTTTCATCCAGCCGCTCGCCGAAGATCAGCGCGTGCGCGAAATCGCCCGCATGCTGGGCGGCGTCGAGGTGACGGACATCACGCTGGCGCATGCCGGCGAACTGCTGCACCCCAAGGGTGCTTCGTTAAGGGCGCGGTCGACCCCGGAAAAAACCAGAAAATGAAGGGCGCCCGGCTGGCTTTCAGAACAGCCGAGTGACGGCGAAGGTCGCCAGCAACAGAAAAAAGACGCCGCTGATCCGGTGTATCCATTTCAGTGGCAGCCAGTTGAGCAACTTGCGGCCGGCCAGGACGCCGAGTATCGAGGTCACGGCCAAGGCGGCGGTCGCGCCCGTCCAGACGGCAGATGGTGCGCTGGTGCTGCCCATGCCGGCGACCGCAAGTTGCGTCTTGTCACCGAATTCGGCGAGGAAGATCAGCAGGAAGGTGGTCGCGACAATTCCGTGTCCGGGCTTTTCCTCGATGTCTTCGTCTCCGTCTTCATCGGTGTAGCGCAACGCGCTGATCCCGAATCCGGCGAAGAGGACAGCCACCGCCAGGATGACCAGCCATTCGGGAAGCCAGGCGGCGACGGCAGCGCCGAACAGGACCGCCAGCAGGTTCAGGACGGCGAATGCCGCAATGGCGCCGATGACGACCGGCAGGCCGCGATGGCGCGCAGCCAAGGTCATGCAGACCAGCTGGCTCTTGTCGCCGATTTCGGCGAACGCGACGAGGAGGAATGTGGTTCCGGCTGTGCCCAGCCAGGGGCCGGAAAGCCACGATGCGAAATCAGGCACGCCGGGTGTGCTCAGGCCTTGGCGCTCTTTTCCCGGTTGGGGCAGTTGGTCTTGGTGCAACGCGCGTACAGATAGAGGGCGTGTTCCTCGATGGCAAACCCGCGTTCCTCGGCAATGCTGTTCTGCCGCCGCTCAATCTCAGCGTCGTAGAACTCTTCGACACGGCCGCAGTCGATGCACACCAGGTGGTCGTGATGGCTGCCGCGGTTGATCTCGAAGACGGCCTTGCCCGACTCGAAAAAATGGCGTTCGAGCAATCCGGCCTGCTCGAACTGGGTCAGGACCCGGTACACCGTCGCCAGCCCGATGTCCATGTTGTCGGCGATCAGCATCCGGTAGACATCCTCGGCCGTCATGTGCCGCAAGCTGCTTTTTTCGAACAGTTCGAGGATCTTGAGGCGCGGAACAGTGGCCTTCAGCCCCATGTTCTTGAGGCTTTGCGGGTCGCTCATTGTTTTTGCTTCCGTTAGGTGGTCGGGGGCGGAGCCGGCGTGATTTCGGGTATCATATACCGCTTCAAAGGTGTTTGAGAAACTTCGGATTTCCGTATGTTCCGTTCCCGCTTGCTTATTCTCGGTGCTGTCTGTTCGCTGCTTGCGGCGTGCAGCAGTTTCAATGCGTACAAGATCGACATCCAGCAGGGCAACGTGCTGACCCAGGAAATGGTCGCCCAGCTCAAGCCGGGCCAGACCCGCGAACAGGTGCGTTATATCCTCGGTACACCGCTGCTCGCCGACATTTTCCATCAGCAGCGCTGGGACTATGTTTACAGCTACCGGAACGGCCGGACCGGTCAAGTCGAGAAACGCCAGTTCTCCGTTTATTTCGATAATGACAACCGTCTGGTCAAGGCCACCGGCGATGTCGAGGGCGCCGACCTCGACGAACTGGCGGCGCCGAAGACGAATACCCGGCTGGTCGATTTCGGTACCCTGCCGGCGGACGGGTCGCCAATGCCGGCGCCCGAGGGGCCGGGATTCTTTCAGGGCCTGAT
>DATIUN010000178.1:0-9932 GCA_035466795.1 Azonexus sp.
GGACGCCGCTGTGGACGGGCCACTACGTCTTCCCGAACTATGTCGCGGAAGTGGACTTCCTGCGGCAGTACCTGAACGAGCGCCTGGCGTGGCTCGACAAGGCCTACGCCAGCCCTGCGGCCTACGCGGAACTCTGCAAGTAGACATTCCACGGGGAGGAAATGAAAACGGGGGGAGGCTGGGCCTCCCCCCGGGGGGAATTCTGGAGCGGCAGAAGAGTCTCGAACTCTCGACCTCAACCTTGGCAAGGTTGCGCTCTACCAACTGAGCTACTGCCGCTCTGAACAGAGCCGGCATTATAGGTGCTGCAAGGGAATTGTCAACATTGTGCCTGTCATTTTCCCTCGCTCCGCTCGGCAATTTCAGGCCATGCCATCCGCAGGTAGTAGCCCATGGACCATAGGGTCAGGAGTGCGGCAATCCAGATCAGCCAGTTGCCCAGAACGCGGGAATCGGCTCCGAGGAACGGCGCATGGTAAAGAAGCAAGGGAATCGCAAGCATTTGTGCCGCCGTCTTGACCTTGCCGAGCATCGAGACAGCAACGCTTTTCGAAGCGCCGATCTTGGCCATCCACTCCCGGAGCGCCGAGATGGTGATCTCGCGTCCTATGATGATGGCGGCAACGATCGCGTCGGCGCGTCCCAGCTGGACCAGAATGATCAGTGCGGCGGCGACCATCAACTTGTCGGCCACCGGGTCAAGGAAGGCACCGAACGCCGAGGTCTGGTTCAGTTTGCGGGCCAGAAAGCCGTCGGCCCAATCAGTAAATGCCGCTGCCAGGAAAATGTAGGTAGCCACGACGTCACGTTCGTGACCCCTCGCCCAGTCTGCCGGCAGGTAATAGACGGCGATCAGCAGCGGGATGGCGACAATGCGCAGCCAGGTCAGCAGGATGGGCAGATTGAAAGGCATTGGCTCAATGTAGGGCTGCGAATATCTTCTCGGCCTGTTCCCGGCTGATTCCGGGAACTTCGGCCATTTGGTCAGGCGATGCTGCGAGGACTCCGGCCAGGCCGCCAAATCGCGCGACCAGTGCCTTGCGGCGCGCTGCGCCGATGCCCGGCAGATCTTCGAGCTTCGAAGTCTTTCTTGCCTTGCTGCGCCGTGCCCGATGACCGGTGATGGCAAAGCGGTGAGCTTCGTCGCGGATCTCCTGGATCAGGTGCAGCGCCGGATGTTCCGACGGCAATTGTAACGGCTCGCGGGCATCCGGGAAAATCAGCGTTTCGAGTCCGGGCTTTCTTCCCTCGCCCTTGGCGACACCGATCATCGCCAGTTCGCCCAGCCCGAGTTCCGAAAGCGCCGCATGGGCGCTGCCGACCTGGCCCTTGCCGCCGTCGATGAGGATCAGATCGGGGGCGGTGCCTTCGCCGGTTGCGACGCGCTCGTAGCGCCGGGTGACAGCCTGGCGCATGGCCGCATAATCGTCGCCGGGCTGGATGTTGCGTATATTGAAGCGCCGGTAGTCCGCCTTTCTCATGCCGTTTCCGTGGTAGACCACGCACGATGCGACGGCTGCCTCGCCCTGGGTATGGCTGATATCGAAGCATTCGATGCGTTGAATGTTGTCAGGCAGCGCCAAAACCTGTTGCAGTGCTTGCAGGCGTTGTTCCTGCTGTGCCGTTGCCTGATTCCGGGCGACGATGGCCAGTCGCCCGTTTTGCAGTGCCATGTCGGCCCACGCACGGTGCAGGACCGAACGCGGCTCGCCGACCGGTACGGCCCGTCCGGCCAGTTCGGCAAGCAATTGAGCGACGTCGCTCCCCTCCTCCGCTTCGGGCAAGGGAGAGGCGATGATTCGGGCCGGGGCCGGATGGGCTGCGTAATGCTGCCTGATGAATGCAGCGACCGCTTCTGATAATGAGGAATCTCCGGCATTCACCGGAAATTGCGGACGATCGCCGAGATGCCTGCCGCCCCTGACCATGGCCAGATTGACGCAAAGCTGGTTGCTTTCGCGCAGGGCGACGATGATGTCGATATCCTCGCCCTTGCTGCTCGAGACATACTGTTTTTCCTGAACCTGACGCAGGGACTGGATCTGGTCGCGGTACACCGCTGCCTGTTCGAACGCCAGCCGTGCCGCTGCGGCTTCCATTGCTGTCGTCAGACGCCCCGTAACTTCTTGCTGCCGGCCATTCAGGAACATCGAGGCGAACTGAACGTCTGCCGCATAGTCTTCGGAACGGATGTGGCCGACACACGGCCCGCTGCAGCGCTTGATCTGGTGGAGCAGGCAGGGACGCGAGCGGTTGGCGAAGACTGAATCCTCGCAGGTACGCAAACGGAACATCTTCTGCAACAGGTGGATGCTGTCGCGAACCGCCCACGATGAAGGATAGGGACCGAAATACTCGGCCTTGCGGTCCGGATTGCCGCGAAAGAAGCCAAGCCGCGGATATTCGTCCTTGGTAAGGACGATGTAGGGATAGGATTTGTCGTCGCGGAACAGGATGTTGTAACGCGGTGACAGCGACTTGATCAGGTTGTTCTCGAGCAGCAGCGCTTCGGCCTCGGTACGCGTCGACGTGGTTTCGACGGCGGCGATCTGGCTGACCATATGGGAGATGCGCGGACTCGGCAGGTTTTCGCGGAAGTAGGATGAAACCCGTTTCTTGAGGTTCTTGGCCTTGCCGACATAGAGCACGGCGCCGCCCGCATCGAGCATGCGATAGACACCCGGCAGTTCGGTCAGCGAGGCGAGAAATGCCCTGGCGTCAAAACTCATGGCCGTATCCAGCTAAACGAGCCGGTCCCTGACCCCGGCGAAAACAGCCTCGAAACTCTCCCGCGTCAAGCGACCGGTGCGCCAGTTGTAGCCGCTGCAATGGTAGCTGTCGACCAGCAAGCGCCCATCGGGCAGCGCATGGCTTGCATTATGCCCAAACCCGAAATCCCCGAGCTTGAGTCCGTAAGTCCGGAGCAATGCCTGATGGGCAATGGCCCCCAGCGCAACGATGATCTTCAGGCGTGGCATCGCCGCCAATTCGGCCTTGAGGTGGCCGTTGCAGTGCCGGATTTCAGCGGTGGTCGGCTTGTTGGCGGGCGGCAGGCAGCGGACGGCATTGGTGATGCGGCAATTGTTCAGATGCATTGCCGGATTCGCCCAGCCATCCGGCCCCAGCGGATTGGGATGGCTGGCGAAGCCGAAGCGATTGAGCGCCGGATAGAGCAACTCGCCGGCAACATCGCCTGTGAATGGACGGCCGGTGCGATTGGCGCCCTTCTCGCCCGGGCCAAGACCGATCACCAGCAATTCGGCATCCAGCGACCCGAAGGCAGGAACAGGCAGTGCATGCCACGCCGGGTCGCGTCGGCGTATCCTGGCAAGGTGTTCAGCGAGGCGGGCACAGGCCGTGCAGTCCTGTGGATCTTGAAATGATGGCATGGCGACGATGTTAGCATGGGGGCCATGCAGCTTCATTGGGACATCTTCTGCCGCGTCATCGACAACCACGGCGACATCGGCGTTTGCTGGCGACTCGCCCGGCAATTGGCGAGCGAGCACAAAAAATTTGTTCGGCTTTGGCTCGACGATCTCGACAGCCTGAAGCCGATGTCGCCGGCCATCGATCTCCGGTTGGACAGGCAGATCTGCGAGGGCGTCGAGATCCGCCGGTGGACAGAAAATATTGCGGTCGACAAGCCCGCCGAGGTCGTTATCGAGGCCTTTGCCTGTGACCTGCCGGCCAATTACCTGCAAGCGATGGCCGGGATGGTCCGTAAGCCGTGCTGGATCAATCTGGAATATCTGAGCGCGGAGTCCTGGGCTGAGGGTTGTCATGGGCTGGCATCGCCCCACCCTTCGTTACCACTGGTCAAATATTTCTATTTTCCCGGGTTCACCGCGGCAAGCGGCGGGCTGTTACGCGAAAAAAACTTGCTGGCCAGGCGCGACGCGGAAGTTACAAGCCTGAAACGCAGCCAGGTGCTGGAGATCAGCCTGTTCTGCTACGACAACGCAGCGGTCGGCGAATTGCTCGCTGCGCTCGGCAAATCAAGCAGTGCGATTCGCCTCCATGTGGCACCCGGCAAGCCGTTGGCTGCTGTTGCCAGACACCTGATGGGAAGCTGCCCCTGGCAAATCGGACAACTGCAGGTGCTGCCCTTCGATTTCCTGCCGCAGGACGACTTCGACCGCCTGCTATGGCGCTGCGACATCAATTTTGTCCGTGGCGAGGATTCCTTTGTCCGTGCGCAATGGGCAGGCAAGCCTTTTGTCTGGCAAATCTATCCGCAGGCGGAACAGGCGCACCTAAAGAAACTCGAAGCTTTTCTCGCGCGGTACACCGAGGGAATGAGTAATGCAACGAGAAATGCTGCGGTCAACGTCTTTTGGGCATGGAATTCCGCGGGCGATCTGCGTTCCGCCTGGGAAGACTTCATGGTTGCCCGGGCGGAGATTGCCGGCCATAACCTTCGCTGGTCGGAACAACTGGCCGAAGGCATCGATCTTTCAACAGCACTCGTCAAGTTCTGTGCGGCCAAGGTATAATTGCAGGCTTTTATTTTTCAGTTTTTTGGGAATCCCGAATGAAGACCGCACAGGAACTACGCTCCGGCAACGTGATCATGGTTGGCGCCGACCCGCTCGTCGTCCAGAAGTCCGAGTACAACAAATCCGGCCGTAACGCGGCTGTGGTCAAGATGAAGCTCAAGAACCTGCTGTCGGGCGCTGCTTCCGAGGCGGTCTACAAGGCTGACGACAAGTTCGAGCTGGTTCAGCTCGACAAGAAGGAGGTTACCTATTCCTACTTCGCCGACCCGATGTACGTCTTCATGGATGCCGATTACAACCAGTTCGAGGTCGAAGCCGAAAACATGGTCGACGCGCTGAAGTATCTGGAAGACGGCCTGGCGTGCGAAGTCGTGTTCTACGATGGCAAGGCGATTTCCGTTGAACTGCCGAACAGCGTCGTGCGCGAGGTGATCTACACCGAACCCGCCGTCAAGGGCGACACCTCGGGCAAGGTGATGAAGCCGGCGCGCCTGGCAACCGGTTTCGAACTGCCGGTGCCAGCCTTCGTCGCCATCGGCGACAAGATCGAAATCGACACCCGTACCGACGAGTACAGAAGCCGCGCCAAGTAATTCGCGATCTTTCCGCCACATCGATCGGGCAGCTTTGGCTGCCCGATTGCTTTTCAGGCCGTCAAGCGCGCGATGGTTTCGAGCGATGCCAGATAAAGCGGCTCGGACTGCAGCGCCTGCCAGTCTTTGGCAGGCTGCTTCGGCACCAGGGCGGCGACCCGCTTGCCGCGGGCCGGATCGACTTGCGGATGCCAGTCGGCCAGCACCTCGCCCACGGCCTCGGGAGAGTTGCACACCACCAGCATGTCGCAACCGGCACGCCAGGCCGTATCGACACGGTTGAGCATGCCGCCGACCACGCCAGCGCCCTGCATCGACAAATCATCGGTAAAAACAACACCTTCAAACCTTATGTCGTTTCTCAGATAATCAATCCATTTGTTTGAAAAAACAGCAGTATTGCAATCCATGCAGTCGTAGATGACATGGGCCGCCATCACTGCATCGAGTTCGATCTCGCGATACGGAATCAGGTCTTCCTGCATCGCTTCGAGGCTCCGGTCATCGACCGGCAGTTCGACGTGCGAATCGGGAATCACGTAACCATGCCCGGGGAAGTGCTTGCCACAGGAACCCATGCCGCCGGCCCGCAGTCCGGCGACCAGCGCGCCGGCCAGCGCAACGACGGCTTCCGGCCGGCGATGGAAGGCGCGATCGCCGATTACCCGCGACGGCCCGTAGTCGAGGTCGAGGACGGGTGTAAAGGAATAATCGACGCCGCACGAGCGCAGTTCGGCGGCAAGTACGTAACCGACATGACGGGCCGCCTCGACCGCTGCTGCCGGTTGACTATCCCACAGGCGTCCGAGGGTGGCCATCGCCGGCAGACGCGTGAAGCCGTCGCGAAAGCGTTGCACCCTGCCCCCTTCATGATCGACGGCGATCAGGAACGGTGTGCGAAGCGCATGAATCTCGCTGGTCAGTGCTGCCAATTGAACGGGATTTTCGAAGTTCCGGGTAAACAGGATGATCCCGCCAACCAGCGGGTGACAAAGGCGCTCGCGGTCGAGGCCGGTAAGTCGGGTGCCGGCGATATCGATCATCAGCGGGCCGGGGGCAAGTTGCTTCATGAGCGCTCCAGAATGACAAAGGCAATGGCGTATTCGGCTTCATCGCTCAGCGAAAGATGGGCCGTAAGGCGCTGGTTTTGGATCATTTCAGCCAGTCGACCATGGAAGACCAGCATGGGCTTGCCCAATTCATCGTGCGCAACGGCAATCGACGGCAACACGGCCGGCGGGCGAATGCCGGTCCCCAGCGCCTTGCCCAATGCTTCTTTGGCGGCGAAGCGCTTGGCGAGAAAACGCCCCTTGTCGGCAGTTCCGGTGAATTCCCCGATCTCCTCGGGCGCGAGCAGCTTTTCGAGTGCCTTGTTGCCGTGCCGCTCCCACATCGCGTGCATGCGCTTCACTGCGACGATGTCGGTGCCGATACCGTGGATCATTCGCCGCCTGCTTGGCCCAGATTGGCCGCTTCGCGCATCAGCTGTTTCATTTCGCGCACGGCTTCGCGCAGACCGACAAAGACCGAGCGGCTAACGATGGCGTGGCCGATATGCAGTTCGCGAACGCCGACCAGCCGGGCGACCGGTTGGACATTGTAATAATTGAGCGCGTGGCCGGCATTGAAGCGCATGCCGAGTTTGCGAACACGCTCGCCAGCCTGACGGATCTTGCCCAGTTCGCCGATCACCGCCTGTGCTTCGGCATCGCGACCCATCGCATGGAAGGCATGGGCATACGGGCCGGTATGAATTTCGCAGACACGGGCGCCAATGCGGGCCGCCGCCTCGATCTGCGGGATCTCGGCATCGATGAAAACACTGGTCATGATGCCGGCGTCGGCCAGACGGGCAATGACATCGGTCAGCCGGGCCTCCTGCGCCAGAATGTCGAGCCCGCCTTCGGTAGTTACCTCGTGGCGACCTTCCGGCACGAGCATCGCCATTTCCGGCTTCAGGCCGCAGGCAATGCCGACCATTTCATCGGTCGCGGCCATTTCAAGGTTCAACTTGATCTGGGTCAGGTCACGCAAACGCCGGACATCGGCATCCTGGATATGACGACGATCTTCCCGCAAATGAACCGTAATGCCGTCGGCGCCACCGAGATGGGCCTCGACGGCGCCCCAGACGGGATCCGGCTCGTAGGTAACGCGCGCCTGCCGCAATGTTGCGATGTGGTCGATATTGACGCCAAGTTCGATCATGGTTCCTGCAACTCCTTGAATATTTTGCGTGTTTCGAGTTCCTTGCCACCCAGATAATAGGCTATCAGCGTCCGCATGAGTTGTTTCGCTTCGCTGCGTGACCGCGGATCCGAAAAATCCTCGGCTTCCAGATCGATCAAGGTTTTTCCCCAGACGGCGTGCGCTGCCGCCTCGGCGTATTCCAGTCGCACCGGCCCCTGCTCCATCCGGTAGGCGTAATGCGCCGCCGGCTGGATCGGGTTGCCATCGCTGTCACGAGTCAGGGTCAGACCGTAGCCGAGTTCCTGCAGCAGGATTTTTTCAAAACTCCGCAGATCGGCCTCGCGCACCCTGCCGCCCGGGTCGCCGGCCAGCCGGGCGAGCATTGCCGCATAACCAGAAAAAAGGCGGTCATGCGCATCCTCGCGCGGCAGCAGATGCATCAGCAATTCGTTGAGGTAATAGCCGCAAAACAGAGCCTCACCCGACAACAAGGCGTGGCCGCCCTGCCATTCCGCTTTCATCAGGGTCAGGACTTCACCCTTGCCGGCCCAGCCGATTTCCAGCGGCTGAAAGGCCATCATCAGCCCGCGAACCGCCGAGCGTGGGCGGCGCGCGCCTCTTGCCAGAAGCGCCATGCGCCCGAAATCGCGGGAAAACACTTCGACGATGAGGCTGGTTTCCCGAAACGGGTAGGTATGCAAGACGTAGGCTGGCTGGCCATCGACTTTGCTGCGCAGGTTCATTCGTAACCGAGACTCTTCAACAGGCGCTCGTCGTCGTTCCAGCCCGATTTGACCTTGACCCAGACCTCGAGATAAACCTTGCCGGCGAACAGGCGCTCCATGTCCTTACGAGCCTCGCTGGCAATCCGCTTGAGCGACTCGCCACCCTTGCCGATGACGATAGCCTTGTGACTCTCGCGGTCGACGACGATGGCGGCAAAGATTCGCCGAAGATTGCCCTCGATCTCGAATTTCTCGATTTCGACCGTCGTCGCATAGGGCAACTCGTCGCCAAGCAGGCGGAAGACTTTTTCGCGAATATATTCGGCGGCAAGAAAACGCTCGCTCTTGTCGGTCAGATCGTCCTCGGGGAACATCAGCCCCTCATTGGGCAGATGCTTGCGCGCTTCAGAGAGCAACACATCGGTCTGCCGCCCCTTGGTTGCACTGATCGGCACGACGGCGGTGTAGTCGTGTTCAGCCGACACCTGCGCCAGGAACGGCAACAATGCCGTGCGATCCTTCAACTGGTCGGTCTTGTTGATGACCAGAATGACCGGCCGGTCCTTGGGCAGCAGTCTGACGACCGCCTGATCCTTGGCATCGTAGCGCCCGGCCTCGATCACGAAGAATACGAGATCGACGTCGCTCAGGGTCTGCGTCACGCCGCGATTCATCGCCCGGTTCAGGGCATTGGAAAACTTGGTCTGGAAGCCCGGTGTATCGACGAACACATACTGCGCGCTGTCGTTGGTGACGATGCCGGTGATGCGGTGCCGCGTGGTTTGCGCCTTGCGCGAGACGATGCTGATTTTTTCTCCGACCAGGCGGTTGAGCAGCGTCGATTTGCCGACGTTGGGGCGACCCACGATGGCAATGTAGCCGGAACGAATTTTTTTCATGCCTTGAGTGCTTTCAGTGCGCGATCCGCAGCGGCCTGCTCGGCGAGACGACGGCTGCTGCCCTGCCCGGTCGTGCGCAAGGCGGGATTCTCGATTTCGCAGGCGACCTCGAATCGTTGTTCATGCGCCGCGCCGCTCGCCTCGATGAGGTGATAGCGCGGCAACGGCTTCTTGCGTCCCTGCAACCATTCCTGCAGGCTGGTCTTGGCATCCTTGGTCACCGGCCCGCTACTCAATTCGTCGAACAGTGGAAGATAGAGGCGGGCGATTACGGCTTGGGCAGCCTCGAAGCCAGCATCGAGGTAGACCGCGCCGATCAGCGCCTCGACCGCATCGGCAAGAATGGAGGGGCGCTGGTTGCCGCCGCTTTTCAATTCTCCCTCGCCCAGACGCAACGAGTCGCCAAGATTCAGGGCAACCGCCAGTCGATGGAGCGCGTCCTGGCGAACCAGATTGGCCCGCATCCGGGAAAGGTCACCTTCCGCCAGGTCGGGATAGCGCCTGAACAACGCAATGGCAATGACGCAGTTGAGAACCCCGTCGCCGATGAACTCCAGGCGCTCGTTGTTGGAAACGCCAAAACTGCGATGCGTCAACGCAGTCTGCAACAGGGCCCGATCAGCGAAGGAGTGCCCGAGCGCCGCTGTCAGCGTCGACAAAGCCATCTCTTGACGTTCAGTCGGCGGTCGAACCCTTGTAATTGATTACCAGGCTGACGTTGGCAAACAACGGGATACGCTTGTCATAGTCGAACGAGGCGACGATCTTGCCGCCCTCCTTCGAAATGTCGAGTTGCTCCGGCTTGAAGTCCAGACTGTCGATATTGGCGAAATTGTCGAAAGTTCTGCGGACATCCGCAACCGTGGCGTCAGGGCCAACCTTGTTAACCGATGCCTTGGCATCCTTGAGGATCTTGTAATACTCGACTGTCGTCGGCACGACTTTCATGGCCAATATCGCCACCAGTGCAATGACCACGCCCCAGAAGATCAGCCCGGAAAGGGCCACGCCGCGTTGATATTTCAT
>DATIUN010000179.1:0-3993 GCA_035466795.1 Azonexus sp.
CTCAACATGCATGACCTGTTCACCGCCAGGGTGATCTGATGGATGCCCGGGCCCGCGCTGCACGCATCAAGCTGATCGCCTTCGATATCGACGGCGTGATGACCGACGGTGGGCTGCACTATGCGGACGACGGCCAGGAACTGAAGACCTTCAATGTCCACGATGGATTCGGCCTCACGCTTCTGCAGCGCGCCGGGCTGGAGCTGGCGATTGTCACCGGCCGCACTTCCGGCGTTGTTGCCGAGCGTGCTGCCGATCTTGGCATCGAACACGTCTTTCAGGGCGTGACCGACAAGCGCGCGGTGGTCGGCGAATTGCTCGAAAAACTCGGCCTGCACTGGCCGGAGTGCGCGTTCATGGGCGACGACCTGATCGATTTGCGGGTCATGAACCAGTGTGGCTTTGCGATTGCGCCGGCCAACGCACGGGCGGTGGTCCGCGAGCGGGCCCATGCGGTGACCGACGCCGCAGGTGGCCACGGCGCGGTGCGCGAGGCCGCGGAATTCATTCTTGCCGCGCAGGGCAAGCTCGAAAGCTTGTTCGCAGGCTACCTCGACGCGCAATGAAGTTCGGGGCCAGCCAACTGTTCACGATCGTCCTGCTGGCATTGCTGGCCGGACTCAGTTTCTGGCTGGAGCGGGCGGTCGCGCCGGTCGAAACCCGGCGTGACGGAAAGTTGCGTCACGACCCGGACTCCATCGCAGAGAACCTGCTGCTGCGTCAGTTCGACGCCGAAGGGCGCGTCAAATACCGGCTGACGGCGCCGTATTCCGAACATTTCCCGGATGATGACTCTTCCGAACTCAAGAAACCGACCCTTACCCAGTATCGGCCCGATGCGGCGCCGGTTACCGTTTCGGGCGACAATGCCCGGGTCACCAGCAAGGGAAAGGTGGTTTTCCTGTGGGATGACGTCAGGGTGGTTCGCGCGGCGACTGCCGACCGTCCCGAGGCGGTTGCCCGGATGCCCGACCTGACCGTGCAACCGGATGACGGCACTGCCTTCACCCAGAGCGCTGTCGAGATCACCGAAGACAAATCCTGGGTCAAGGGGGTCGGCATGCGCCTGGACAACAATACCTCCACCTTCGAACTGCAATCACAGGTCACCGGCCTGTACTATCCGCGTCGAGTGCAAAAATGAACTCCCGAATCGTCATCTCCCTGATCCTTGCCATGTTGAGCCAGCCAGTTTTCGCCGAGCGTGCCGACCGCGACAAGCCGTTGCAGCTCGAGGCCAACCGGATATCGATCGACGATGCGAAGAAAATCCAGATACTCGAGGGTGACGTGATCGTCATCAAGGGCACGATGATGCTGCGTGCCGACCGTGTCGTCATTACCGAGGACCAGTACGGATTCCAGAAGGGTGTCGCCTTCGGCGGCAAGGACGGGCTGGCGCGCATCCGGCAGAAACGGGAAGGCAAGGACGAATACACCGACGGCGAGGCCGAGCGTATCGAGTACAACACCAATAACGAAGTCGCCGAGTTTTTCCACCGGGCCTGGGTCAGGAGCGGCGAGGATCAGGTGCGGGGCGATTACATCTGGTATGACGGAATCAGCGAAAAATATCTGGTGACGGCCGGCCAGAACCGCGACCCGAAAGCCCCGCCGGCACGGGTTCGCGCAATTATCCAGCCGAAGAACAAGGCGGATCAGCCGGCGGATTCCGGTCCGCGTCTGGACCTCAAGGGCGCCAGTGGCTTGGCCAAGCCGACAGCACGGAACTGAGCTGAAGCCCTGCTGCTGCATCGCAAAACGCTCCTTGCGCATGGGGCGTGGGCGAGTTCGCAAGCCACTGATTTAAATCGCCAATAGCTGAATTGGTGCAGTGCACAAAAACAGTTGACATTTAGTGAATCGGTTCTATAATTGAAACCATGTTGCAGTGCAGCAAAAAAGATTCGGCGCCCTGCAATGGCTTGTCCAAATCCGCATTCACTACCAATACAGGAGATTCCACCATGTTCACCACCCCCGAACAATTCGCCGCCGCCAACAAGGCTACCGTTGATTCCCTGCTGTCCGTGGCCAACACCGCGCTGGCTTCCGCCGAGCGCATCGCTGCCCTGAATCTGAACACCGCACGTGCCGTGATGGAAGATTCCGTTTCCGGCGCCAAGGCGCTGATGGGTGCCAAGGACGTTCAGGACGCCATGTCGATCCAGGCCTCGCTGGCCCAGCCGAACGTCGAAAAGGCAGTCGCCTACTCGCGTTCCGTTTATGAGATTTCCGC
The DNA here is from genome assembly GCA_035466795.1 of Azonexus sp. Taxonomy (GTDB): domain Bacteria; phylum Pseudomonadota; class Gammaproteobacteria; order Burkholderiales; family Rhodocyclaceae; genus Azonexus. The sequence continues at coordinate 2,240 of DATIUN010000179.1, forward strand.
TCAGACCCAGGAAGAGCTGTCCAAGATGATCGAAGCCCAGTTCGGCGACTTCCAGAAGACCGTTGCCGGCCTGCTCGACAAGGCCGCCAAGTCGGCTCCGGCCGGTTCCGACGTTGCCGTTGCCGCTGTCAAGAGCGCCATCGCCGCCGCGACCTCCGCTTTCGACAACATGAACAAGGCCGCCAAGCAGGTTGCCGAGATCGCCGAGGCCAATGTTGCCGCAGCGACCAGCGCGACCGTCAAGGCTGTTGGCGCCGCCGGCAAGAAGAAGTAATTTGTTGCAAGGGCCCCCGCCAGCGTGCGGGGGCTTGTTTCATCCACACCCACAACTAGACTGGAGAAGATGATGAGCAAACCGAACATGGAACAACTGGCTGCCGCGCAAAAGGCCAACGCTGAAGTAATGACCGCCTTGCTGCGCACCGCTTTCAACGGTGTCGAGCGCCTGACTGCTCTCAATATGGCTGCCTCGCGCGAATTTTTCAACAACACGGTCAGCAATGCGCAGCAACTTCTGAGCGCCAAGGATCCCAGCGAAGCCGCCAAGCTCGGCAGCAATCTCGCCAAGCCGAATGCGGACAAGTGGGTTGATTACTCACGCAGCGTGTATGAGTTGGTCGCCGGCATGCAGAAGGAGCTGACTTCCGTGATGGAGTCCCAGTACGGCAGCTTCACCAAGAACGCCAGCAGCGCGGTCGAGAAGGCAACTGCCAGCGCGCCGGTCGGTGGCGATGTTTTCGCGGCGACGATGAAGTCGATGCTGAATGCCTCGACCAAGGCTTTCGACAACATGACCTCGATGGCCAAGCAGTTGTCCGATATTGCCGAAGCCAACATGGCTGCCGCCGGCAAGCTGACCGGCAAGGCAACCGACAAGGCGGTCAGCGCTACCACCGCCGCTGCCAGGAAGGCAGCCAAGTAAATCCGGGGTTTGCCCCAGCCTGAAAAAACCCGCGAATTTCGCGGGTTTTTTTACGTCGACCGCACCACCCCGCAAGTCACCTTGGGTGGCAATCCGCTTACGGTCGCCAGGTCCAGGCAATGCCCCGCTTGTCGACCTCGACGCGGATTTCTTCTATCGCCTTGTCGACCAGCGATGGTTCACCCTCGACGCCAAGTTCGAGATGCCTGCGTTCCCGATTGGCAATCGATGGCAGCGAGAACAGGCGCAGGCTCGGGTAGTCCCTGACGATGCGTTCCATCAGGTCGAGCAGCGCGCTTTCGTAGGCGGTCGGCCCGGTCAGCAGGATGGCCTTCTCGACCTTGTCAGCGACCGGCTGAAACAGATCACGGTGGAAGGTATCGAGCGCCCACTCGATCATCGGATGCGCCATCTGCGGGAAGCCGGGCACGAAATAGTGCGCGTTGACCATGAAACCGGGAATCCGGTTGAACGGGTTGGGGATGATCTCCACGCCTGCCGGAAAGGTCACCAGCAGCCGGCGCTGATCGTTGATTTCCTCGCCGTTGAAACGTGCCTTGAGTTCCTAGTAGCCCTGTGGATGCAGTTCCAGGCCGACGCCCAGGGCCGCGGCGACGGCCTGGCGGGTATGGTCGTCGGGCGTGTTGCCGATGCCGCCGCAGGAAAAGACGATGTCGCCGGCGGCCATCGTGCGCTTGAAGGTGGCGGTCAGCCGCGCCCGGTCGTCGCCCAGATATTCTGCCCAGGACAGGCGCAGGCCGCGGGCGCCGAGCATTTCGGAGATCTTTGCAAAATGCTTGTCCTGGCGCTTCCCGGAACGAAGTTCGTCGCC
>DATIUN010000180.1:0-5131 GCA_035466795.1 Azonexus sp.
CGCGTAGTAAAGCCTGGCAATGTTTGCCCAGGCGGCGCGGCCGAAGGTGATCGGCACCTTCCTGAACACCACGTCGCCCGGCAACTTGGCCGCCCAGGCGGTCACCAGCGGATTGAAATCGGCGCAATGCGGGCAGCCATAGCTGAAGAATTCAAGGACTTCGATCTTGCTCGCATCCTCGGTCGGCTGCGCCGGTGAAATCAGTGTGTAATCCTTGCCGGCCGTCTGGGCCGATGACGGCATTGCCACGGTCAACGCCGCGCCAAGGGCAAAAATGGTGGTGACGAAACTGCGACGTGCGAACTTCATGGACGACTCCTATCTGGCAAGCTGGGCATCGATGCCCGATTTGGCAAGCTGGGCACGGACTTTGTTCAATTCATCGATCTTGGTGTAAGGGCCGACCCGCACGCGGTAGAGCGTCTTGTCCTGGATCATCACCTGCTGGATCACTGCCTCGACGCCCATGAATGCCAGCTTGGCCTTCTGGTTGTCGGCGTCCTCCGGCGTGCTGAACGAGCCGGCCTGCAGGAACAGCGGCACCTTGCTCTCCTTGGACTCCTCCTTCTTTTCTTCCTTCTTCGGCTCGTCCTTCTTCGGTTCCTCCTTGGCGGCAGGCGGCTTCCCTGCCTTGTCCGGCACCGCATCGGACTTGCCCTGCAGGATGTCGTAGAACTGGAAGCGCTTCTCGGGGATCGGGTCGCCCGGCTTGCCAGGCAGCGCCATCGGCTGGCCATCGCCAGTCGGCGACGCCTTGCCATTGCCCGGCTTGCCGTTTTCCGGCGTGGCCGGCGGCGCCATCACATGCTTGTTGAATGGCAGCGGCGACTTGTTCATGAACCAGACCACCGCCGCGGCGATGCCGACGCCGATCACCAGGCCGATGAACATGCCGATCAGGGTGTTGCCGCGCGTCTTCCTTTTGGCGGGCTGGGTTCTCTTGGGTTTCATGTCACGGCTCATCTGATTTCCTTACATCGATTCAGGGCAACTGACGCCCAGAATTGCCAGACCATTGCGGATCACCTGACGAACGGCGGCGGCCAGCGCGACCCGCGCATCGCGCAGCGCGACATCGTCGACCAGCATGCGCTCGGCGTTGTACCAGCCGTGGAACTCGCCGGCCAGATCCTTCAGGTAGAAGGCAATCATGTGCGGCGCCAGCTCACGGGCGGCGTTCTCGATCACATCGCGGAATTCGGCCAGCTTGTTGGCGATGGCCAGTTCGCGCGGATTGGCGAGCAGCGCCAGTCTGGCCTCGGGCAGCGTCGTCAGGTCGCCGTCCCACTGGGCGATCACCGAGCAGATGCGGGCGTGGGCGTACTGAATGTAATAGACCGGATTCTCGTTGGTCTGGCTCTTGGCCAGATCGAGGTCGAAATCGAGGTGCTGGTCCGACTTCCTGAGCGCGTAGAAGAAGCGGCAGGCGTCATTGCCGACCTCGCCGCGCAGTTCGCGCAAGGTAACGAATTCGCCGGAACGGGTGGACATCGAGGCCTTCTGGCCGTTGCGGTAGAGCACCGCGAACTGGACCAGCGCCACCTGCAGCCTGTCGGCATCGAGATCGAGCGCCCTGACCGCGCCGGAAACGCGCGGGATGTAGCCGTGGTGGTCGGCGCCCCAGATGTTGATGACCTTGGCGAAGCCGCGCTCGAACTTGTTCAGGTGATAGGCGATATCGGAAGCGAAATAGGTGTACAGGCCGTTCTCGCGCTGGACGACGCGGTCCTTTTCGTCGCCGAAGGCGGTGGATTTGAACCACTTGGCGCCGTTCTGCACGTACAGATGACCCTTCTTTTCCAGCAGATCGACGCAACGGGCGACCAGCCCGGTGTCGTAGAGCGCCTTCTCGGAGAACCAGACGTCGAAATGGACGCCGAACTCCTCCAGGTCATCGCGGCAGTCGGCCAGTTGCTCGGACAGTGCATGTTGATGCACATAGGCCCAGTCGGTGCCAAGCAGCTCCTTGGCACGGGCAATCAGCGCATCGAGATGCAGTTCGCGCTGTTGCTTGGCCTCGTCGTCGGCGCGCGCCGCCTCGGGCAGGCCCGGCGTACCGGCAACCACGTCAGCGGTCGGGCGAACATACTTGGCGCCATGCGCCGCCGTCATCTGCTGCGCCATGTCGCGCACGTAACCGCCCTGATAGGCGTTGGGCGGGAAAGGCACCGAAACGCCATGCTGTTCGAGGTAGCGCAACCATGTGGACAGCCCGAGGATGTCCATCTGGCGGCCGGCGTCATTGACGTAATACTCGCGCGTCACGTCCCAGCCGGCAAAGGCCAGCAGGCTGGACAGCGACGCGCCATAGGCGGCACCGCGACCGTGGCCGACGTGCAGCGGGCCGGTCGGATTGGCCGAGACGAACTCGATCTGCACCGTTCGTGCGCCACCGAGTTGAGAGCGCCCGTAGTTCTCCCCGTCAACCAGCACGGCACCGACGACATTGATCTTGGCTCGCGCATCGAGCGTGAAATTGATGAACCCGGCCCCGGCAAGCTCTGCCTTGGCGACCAGCGCCGACACCGGCAGCTCGGCCAGCAACTGGCCGGCAATTTCACGCGGGTTCTTCTTCAGCGCCTTGGCCAGCTGCATCGCCAGATTGGTCGCGAAGTCGCCGTGCGTCGGGTCGCGCGGACGTTCGAGGTGAATTGGGGTGTCGGTTGCAGTCGGCGCAACGCTGGCCAACGCCTTTTGCAGGAGCTCGGTCAGCTGGGATTTGACGTCATGGGCCATTGATTTGGAGCTAAAAAAGCAAAGAGACGATTATACGCTGCCGATGCCTGATTATTCGGCAGGGCAAGACGCACCGTGCAGGTCGCCCTTGATCCGCCAGCAGGCGTTACGTTCGTTCGCGTAGTCATCATCCGTCCGCAGCAACGCCCGGCCCGGCAGGCTGCCGAAAACCAGCCTCCGTACGCCGGGCGCGGCGACCGGCGGAAAGCCGTGGATCAGCGACATAGTGTCAGGTATTCGTTTTTGCCAATTCGGCTGTCTGCGCGCGCTGCCAAGGCCAACGTCCGCTCACCTCCAGCTCGAGCGCGAAGCTGAGAACCGTCCTGATCGCCACGATCACTGCCAGCACGCCGAGGTTCTGCAGGGTCGGCTCGATGGCCACCGTACCGATGATGTCGGCGATCACCAGAAGCTCCAGCCCGAGCAGGATTGCCCGGCCGAGGTCAGCCCGCAAGCCATGGTAGGCATCCTGGAAAGCTGTGCCGCCCACCAGTCGGCGCACGAATACCAGCGCTGCGAGAAGTGCGCCGAACAACAGCACAGCAACGCCGACATATTCGACAACGCCTGCGGCCGCAACGACAAGATGTTCGTAGCCCATGCTTTCCCTCAGCTAAAGGATGAAATTCAAGGAATATTCTAAAGCAGCGGTGAAAAGGGCCAATGGCATTTCGCGTCCAGCAACCACGCCCGAAGGCGGAAAAGGAAGGGGAAAAGGGCCAGGGTCGAATTAAGGTTCAGCGTCATTGCAGTTTTGGGCACTTTTTTCCGGTCGACCGTAACAGCCTTGCCCCACGCTCCGTCAGCATCTTTCATGCGCTCACCTTCCAGAAAACGAAAAACCAAATAACGCCAAGCCCTTTCGCGGGCGTTTTAGCCACGGGCAGTCTGCTTGCCCGCCGATGCCATATCAATAAGCGCGAGGCAAGCACAGGAGGAAAGCCGCGCGCTCAACGCACAAGACACCGGCAGCCGGTAGTGCAAAGATGCCACGTTGCGCGGGTGAATTCGCCGCCTGCGTGTTAACATGCTCGTTTGACTTCCCCGGCCCGCCCGACCCCCGCCGCCCATGCGCATTTTCCGTCTGCTCAAGATCGCCTCCGTCGCCAGCCGCTATGGCCTCGACGAAATGGTGCTTGAACATGAGCCGACCGGGCGCCTGGTGCGCCTCGCCAATTTCCTGCAGTTCTGGCGCGACTTGTCGGCGCCGCGCGCAGTACGGCTGCGCATGGCGCTGGAAGCGCTGGGGCCGATTTTCGTCAAATTCGGCCAGGTACTGTCGACGCGGCGCGACCTGATGCCAGCCGACATCGCCGACGAACTGGCCAAGCTGCAGGATCGCGTGCCGCCTTTCGATTCGCATCTGGCGCTGGCCGAAATCGAAAAGGCTTATGGCCGCCCGGCGAGCGAGGTCTTCGCCGAGTTCGACCCGGTGCCGATCGCCTCGGCGTCGATCGCCCAGGTCCATTTCGCAGTGCTCAAGGAGGAAGACGGCAGCCACGAAGTCGCGGTCAAGATCCTGCGCCCGAACATGCTGTCGGTCATCGAGCACGACCTGGCCCTGCTCGACACGCTGGCGATACTGCTCGAAAGGCTGTGGTCGGACGGCAAGCGCCTGAAGCCGCGCGAGGTGGTCGCCGAATTCGCCAAGTATCTGCGCGACGAACTGGACCTGATGCGCGAAGCGGCCAACGCCTCGCAACTGCGCCGCAACTTCATCGATTCGCAACTGCTGATCGTGCCGGAAATCCACTGGGACTGGTGCACTTCGACGGTCATGGTCATGGAGCGCATGCACGGCACGCCCATTTCGCAGATCGACAAGTTGCGCGCCGACGGCATCAATCTTCCGAAGCTTTCCGCGGCTGGCGTCGAGATATTCTTCACCCAGGTCTTCCGCGACGGCTTCTTCCATGCCGACATGCATCCCGGCAACATTTTCGTCGCGGCTGACGGGCGCTACATCGCGCTCGACTTCGGCATCGTCGGCACGCTGACCGATTCCGACAAGAACTACCTGGCGCAGAACTTCCTCGCCTTCTTCCGCCGGGACTACAAGCGTGTCGCCGAAGCGCACATCGAGTCGGGCTGGGCGCCGAAGGATACGCGCGTCGATGAATTCGAGGCGTCGATCCGTGCCGTCTGCGAACCGATTTTCGACCGGCCGCTGAAGGACATTTCCTTCGGCAAAGTCCTGCTCCGCCTGTTCCAGACCTCGCGCCGCTTCAATGTCGAAATCCAGCCGCAGCTGGTCATGCTGCAGAAGACGCTGCTCAACATCGAAGGCCTCGGGCGTCAGCTCGATCCAGACCTGGACCTGTGGAACACGGCCAAACCGTTCCTTGAAAAGTGGATGCTGGATCAGGTCGGGCCTAAAAAGCTGTTTGACCAATTG
>DATIUN010000181.1:0-13325 GCA_035466795.1 Azonexus sp.
AAAAAAGGCGGCCGCAGCCGCCTTTTCAGGAGCCTCAGCGGATCAGGCCACCAGCGGCACGATCAACAACGCAACAATATTGATGATCTTGATCAGCGGATTCACTGCCGGGCCGGCCGTGTCCTTGTAGGGATCGCCCACCGTGTCACCGGTGACGGCCGCCTTGTGCGCTTCCGAACCCTTGCCGCCGAAATTGCCTTCCTCGATGTACTTCTTGGCGTTGTCCCACGCACCGCCACCCGTCGTCATCGAGATCGCGACGAAGAGCCCGGTGACGATGGTACCCATCAACACGCCACCCAGGGCACGGACGCCAGCGCCCGGACCCATGAGGATGTTCATCACCACTGCCGTAACCACCGGCACCAGCACCGGCAACAGGGAGGGAATCATCATTTCCTTGATCGCCGCCTTGGTCAGCATGTCGACACAGGTTCCGTATTCCGGCTTGGCTGTGCCTTCCATGATGCCCTTGATTTCCCTGAACTGACGGCGCACCTCGACGACGACGGAACCGGCGGCACGACCGACCGCTTCCATGGCCATGGCAGCAAAGAGATAAGGCACCATGCCGCCGATGAACAAGCCGATAATGACGGCCGGATCGGACAGGTCAAACATGAAACGGAAGCCCGGTCTAGCCGCCTCGAGACCATGCGTGAAGTCGGCGAACAGCACCAGCGCGGCGAGGCCCGCCGAACCGATCGCGTAGCCCTTGGTCACCGCCTTGGTGGTGTTGCCGACAGCGTCGAGCGGGTCGGTCACGGCACGCACGGCTTCGGGCAACTCGGCCATTTCGGCGATGCCGCCAGCGTTGTCGGTGATCGGGCCGTAGGCGTCGAGCGCGACAATGATGCCGGCCATCGACAACATCGAGGTCGCGGCGATTGCGATGCCGTACAGGCCGCCCAGCATGTAGGACGACCAGATGGCGACGCAGACGGACAGTACCGGCCATGCCGTAGCACGCATCGAGACACCGAGACCGGCAATGACGTTGGTGCCGTGACCGGTAGTCGATGCCTCCGCGATGTGACGTACCGGTGAGTACTCGGTCGCCGTGTAGTACTCGGTGATGACGACCATCAGTCCGGTAAGCACCAGACCAATGATGGCCGATCCATAAAGCCGCATGTGTGCACCGCCGTTGATGCCGAGCACGGCGTCGAGCGCGTGGTCGTCGATGAAGTTCACGGTGATCGGGTAGAAGGCAATCAGCGCCAGCACGCCGGCGGCGATCAGTCCCTTGTACAGCGCCGTCATGATCTTCTGGCCAGGGGTGTACTTGACGAACATGACGCCGATGATCGAGGCGATGATCGAGAAACCACCCAGCACCAGCGGATAGGTCACTGCCTGTTCGGCAAAGTTCCTGAGCAACAAGGCACCCAGCAGCATGGTGGCGATCATCGTCACGGCATAGGTCTCGAACAGGTCGGCCGCCATGCCGGCACAGTCGCCGACGTTGTCGCCGACGTTGTCGGCAATAACCGCCGGGTTGCGCGGATCGTCCTCCGGAATACCGGCTTCGACCTTGCCCACCAGATCGGCGCCGACGTCAGCGCCCTTGGTGAAGATGCCGCCACCAAGACGGGCAAAGATGGAAATCAGCGAGGAGCCGAAGCCAAGACCGACCAGCGGATGCAGGATATCCTCCATTTTGGCATTGCCGCCGGTTGCCTTGAGTACTGCGTAATACCCGGCAACGCCAAGCAGGCCGAGGCCGACGACCAGCAAGCCGGTAATTGCACCGCCCTTGAAGGCGACGTTCAGCGCCGGTCTGATGCCGTTGCTGGCCGCTTGGGCGGTACGCACATTGGCATTCACCGAAACGTTCATGCCGATAAAACCTGCGGCCCCCGAAAGTACTGCGCCAATAATGAAGCCGACCGCGGTCGGCACCCCCAGAAAGATGCCGATCAGGACTGCCAAAACAATACCGACCCACGCGATGGTGGTGTACTGGCGCTTGAGGTAAGCCTGCGCGCCTTCCTGCACGGCACTGGCAATCTCGCGCATACGGTCGTTGCCGGTTGGCAGCGACATGATCCATTTGCTTGAGTGGATGCCATAGGCAAGCGCAGCAAGCGCACACCCGATGGCGAACAACAGACCTGACGACATAAAGCCTCCTTTTGTGATCATCACCGGCTAGCCGGCATTTTCTCTCTGTTTCGGGCGGAATGCGGCTTGTAGCGCATCGCCCGCGCCGACTTGCGGTCAGCGCGGGCGATGGGTTCCTGGTCTTGCGGTATTACAGATCGAACTTTTCCAGCTTTTTCTCTACCGCAACGTTCTTCAACGTCACGTACTTGGGCAGCCCGTCGGTACCGTAGGGTGGGTAATCCTCGCCCTTCATCAAGGGCGCCAGATATTCACGGCACTTCTCGGTGATACCGAAGCCATCCTTGGTGATGAAGTTTTTCGGCATCATCTTCTCGACGTTCGCCACCTTGGAAAGCGGCGCCATGCCGACCTTCCACTTGTAGGGCTTGTTCGATGTGCGTTCGACCGTCGGCATCACCGAGTTATGGCCTTGCAGCGCAAACTCGACCGCTGACTTGCCCATGGCGTAGGCCTGATCGACGTCCGTCTTGGAAGCAATGTGACGCGCGGCGCGTTGCATGTAGTCGGCAACACCCCAGTGGAACTTGTGGCCGAGAGCATCCTTGATCATGTTGGCGACGACGGGTGCCGCACCGCCCAGTTGGGCGTGACCGAAAGCGTCACGCGTGCCCTGCTCGGCAAGGAATTTTCCGTCCGGATAGTGGCATCCCTCGGAAACGACCACGGTGCAGTAACCGAACTTCTTCACCAGGCCATCGACCTTGGCGAGGAATTTCTTCTGGTCGAAAAGCACTTCGGGGAACAGCACGACGATCGGCAACTCGGTGCCCTCGGTCGATGCCATGGCGCCCGCAGCGGCAATCCAGCCGGCATGGCGGCCCATGACTTCGATCACGAAAACCTTGGTCGACGTCGCGCACATCGAGCGCACGTCGAAGGTGGCTTCGAGCGTCGACACGGCGATGTATTTGGCTACGGAGCCGAAGCCAGGGCAGTTGTCGGTGATCGGCAGGTCGTTGTCGACCGTCTTCGGCACATGGATGGCCTGCAGCGGATAACCCATGGCCTTGCCCAGTTGCGATACCTTCAGGCAGGTATCAGCGGAGTCGCCGCCGCCGTTGTAGAAAAAGTAGCCGATTTTGTGCGCCTTGAACACCTCGATCAGGCGGTCATACTCGCGCTTGTTGGCTTCCAGGCTCTTCATCTTGTAGCGGCACGAACCGAAGCCGCCGGACGGCGTGTGAAGCAACGCGGCGATCGCGCTGGCGGATTCCTTGGAGGTGTCGATCAGGTCTTCGGTCAGCGCGCCGATGATGCCGTTACGGCCGGCATACACCTTGCCCATCTTGTCCTTGTGCTGACGCGCGGTCTCGATCACGCCACACGCGGAAGCGTTGATCACCGCGGTGACACCGCCCGATTGCGCGTAGAACGCATTCATTTTCTTTGCTGCCATGTGTCGCTCCTTTACTATTTCAGCGCGGCGAAGGCGCTGTCACGAACATCCTCGACCTTGCCCAGACCGCTGACCTTGCGGTACTTGGGCGCGCCGGCAGCGCCGCTTTCGGCCCACTTGCCGTAATAGCCGACCAATGCCTCGGTCTGCTGGTGATAGACATCAAGGCGCTTCAACACGGTTTCCTCGCGGTCATCGTCGCGCTGGATCAGCGGCTCGCCGGTCACGTCATCCTTGCCCTCGACCTTGGGCGGATTGAATTTGACATGATAGGTGCGGCCGGAAGCGACGTGCACGCGACGACCGCTCATGCGACCGACGATTTCACTGTCCGGCACATCGATTTCCAGCACGAAATCGATCGCGACACCGGCCTCCTTCATGGCGTCCGCCTGCGGAATCGTGCGCGGGAAGCCGTCGAACATGTAACCACTCTGGCAGTCGGCCTCCTTCAGGCGTTCCTTGACCAGACCGATGATCAGGTCGTCGCGGACGAGGCCGCCGGCATCCATGATTTTCTTGGCTTCGATACCGAGCGGTGTGCCCGCCTTGACTGCGGCGCGCAACATGTCCCCGGTGGAAATCTGGGGAATGCCGAATTTCTTGGAAATAAAAGTGGCCTGCGTGCCTTTGCCGGCACCAGGTGCCCCCAACAGAATCAACTTCATGAACAGTCTCCCTTGTATGTAAAGCAAAAATTCTTGTTTTTGTTCTTGTTCTTATAGACGACTTCAGCACGCCAGCATGGGCGGCAAGTCTGCAATGGCGAAAAATTACTCGCTATTTGCAACCCGGTCAAACAGTTTGCGCATTCGCGCCGCATCCTCGGGCGTATCGACCCCCGGCGCCGGCGCCGCATCGATCAGCGTGACGCTGATCCGGTAACCATGCCATAGCGCGCGCAACTGCTCGAGCGCCTCGAATTGTTCGGTGGGTGCTGCGGTCAACCCCGCATAAGCCCGCAAAAAGCTCGCCCGGTAGGCATAAAGCCCGACATGACGATAAGCCGGAAAGCCCGCCGGCAATGTCTCGCCGCCAAGTTCCTGCGCGAAGTGGTCGCGCGCATAGGGGATCGGCGCCCGGGAAAAATAGGCGGCGTCACCATCGGCCCGGCAAACGACCTTGACCACGTTGGGATTGAAGAAATCGGCCGCATCGACAATCGGGTGTGCGACCGTGGCGATGTCTGCACCGCTCGCCGCGAGTTGTCGTGCCGTCCGGAGGATGACCTCCGGTTCGATCAGCGGTTCGTCGCCCTGAACATTGACGACGATCGTCTCGCCATGCCAGCCAAGCCGCTCGACGATCTCGGCCAGCCGGTCGGTGCCGGTCGCATGGTCGCTGCGCGTCATCAGTGCGGCGACTTCATTGGCCTCCGCGGCATCCCGGACCGCGAGATGGTCGGTCGCCACCCAGACTTCTTCCGCGCCGGAGCGGCGGGCGCGTTCGGCGACCCGTACGACCATCGGCTTGCCGCCAAGATCGAGCAACGGCTTGCCCGGCAGCCGCGTCGACGCGTAGCGCGCCGGAATGACGACCTTGAAGGCCAGGGCGGTCATTACTTCTCGTCAGCTGCCAGTTGGCGCGCCTCGTCCTCGAGCATGACGGGAATGTCGTCGCGGATCGGAAACGCCAGCTTGCAAGGCTTGCAGACGAGTTCCTGTTCGGCCTTGCGGAATTCGAGGTTGCCCTTGCAAATCGGGCAGACGAGGATATCAAGCAGCCTGGCGTCCACGGAGTTTCTCCAGAATAAGATCAATAAGGGCCGGCGAGAGCTCGGCATCGACGGGCAAAACCCAGGTTTCGCCAATGGTCAGTCCGGCACATTTTACTGCATCCTTCTCGGTCATCAGCAGCACGCCGTCGCGGGCGAATGCGAGATCGTCAGGCGTGTAGGCGTAATGATCGGGAAACGGGTGCCGGCTGAAACGCAAGCCGAGTTCCTCGAGGGTCCGGAAAAAGCGCTCCGGGTCGCCGATGCCGGCCAGCGCATGCAACGGGCGCCCTGTCAGACCGGCAGCGCCGGATTGTCGTTGCGGATCGTCGAGATTGTAAAAACGCCCGGCCTGCAGCCGCATATCGAACCTCGGCAAGCCAAGCGGCAGACGCCCATCCGGCTTGCCGTTGCAGACTACCGCATCGACTTCCTGCAGGCGTTCCAGCGATTCGCGCAGCGGCCCGGCCGGCAGACGCCAGCCGTTTCCGGCGCCGCGGCTATCGAAGACCGCCAGTTCGACATCACGAGCGAGCCGGTAATGCTGCAAGCCATCATCGCAAAGAATCAGGTCCACGTCGGGTTGCGCCGCCAGCAACGCGCGGCCGGCGGCAGCGCGGTCGCGTCCGACCCAGACCGGCACGTCACTGCGCCGGGCCAGAAGCAGCGGCTCGTCGCCAACCTCGGCCGGCGATGAGGATGGAGCCACCGGGCGCGGTGCAGCATTGTCGCCGCCATAGCCACGGCTGACGATACCAGGCCGCCAGCCACGCGCCCGCAACTGCCGGGCCAGCCAGAGCGTGAGTGGCGTCTTGCCGGCGCCGCCCACGGTAATGTTGCCGACGACGACTACCGGCACCGGCAGGCGCTCTGCTATCGCCTGGTGCCGACGTCGCCCCACGACGACGGAATAAAGGCCGGCCAGCGGCGCCAGAAGCCACAACGCCGGCACTAGCCGGCGTTGTTCGAACCACTGACGCTGCAACCAGCGGGAACACATCAGCGCGGCGCTTGGGTCGCGAACGAGATATGCGGATAACCGGCCGTCTGCGCGCCCTGCATCACGTCGATGACGCTCTGATGGGTCGCCTTGGCGTCGGCGTTGATGACGATGATCGGATCCTCGCGGGTGCCCGCCGCACGGCGCAGCGCATCGGAGATACTCTTGACGTCGGTTGCGGTCAACGGTGATTTATTGATCAGAATCTGGCCGCTGGCAGTCACCGCCACATCGATCTCGTTCGGCTGTTCGGCCTGCTTGCTGGCATCCGCTGTCGGCAAGTTGATCTCAAGGCCGGAAAATTTCGAATACGTCGTCGTCAGCATCAGGAAGATGATGATGACCAGCAGCACGTCGATCATCGGGATCAGGTTGATTTCCGGCTCTTCTTGGCTGCGTCCGCGCTGAAAATTCATGGAGCCTCCCCGAGCAGAAAGCAGGGGCCCCGGTGGGCGAAGCACATCGGGGATGCGCACGTCCGCGAGTGGGAGGCCGAAGCCATATTCGCGGTCGGTCGCATTCCATTCCTCGCGATGCTCGTCATGGAACCTTGCTCCCTGCTCATGGCTTACTTCCGTTCGCCGTGCATGTATTCGACCAGGCGAACCGCCTGCTGCTCCATCTCGACGACGAAGCCATCGACCAGTGCGCGGAAGTGCCGCCAGAAAATCAGGCTGGGAATCGCGATGAAGATGCCGAACCCGGTGTTGTAGAGTGAAACGGAAATCCCGTGCGCCAGTTGCATCGGGTTGGCGCCGGTCGGCGATTGCGAACCGAAAATCTCGATCATCCCGACCACCGTTCCGAAGAGGCCCATCAGCGGGCTGATCGACGCGATCGTGCCGAGCGTCGTCAGGTAACGGTTTAGTTCGTGCGACACCGCCGAACCGGCTTCCTCGATCGACTCCTTCATCACCTCGCGCGAGGCGCCGACGTTGCGCAAGCCGGCAGCAAGCACCCGACCCAGCGGCGAGTGCCGCTCAAGTTCCTCGAGCATGCGGTCGTTGTTGGCGCCGCGCTTGAACTCGCCGACCGCCCGCTGCAGCAGACCGGACGGCACGACCTTGACCCGCCGCAAGGCAACCAGGCGCTCGATGATCAGCGCCACCGAAATGACTGAGGCCAGCAACAGAGGCCAGATCGGCCAACCCGCAGCCTGAATGATTGAAAACACGGCGAACCCTCACTTGTTCAATAGCCTGCCATTCTGCCTCTCCCCCCGTTCGCGGGCAAGCCCCGCAAATATGAGCCGAAAATGGCTTATCCCCAAAAACTGTGGATAAGTCTGTGAATGAGTTCCCGTTAGAAGCCCCGGACCCGCGCCGGCAATGGCTTCCACCTGCGCTGCCAAAAAACGAGGCATATTATTAATTCACATACGAATCAATGCGTTAGTACATCAACAGTGATCCGGCGCCGGCCACTCCCCGGCGGCGCGGGTTACAATCGCCAACATGCCCGATCACGATTCGTCCGCCCCCGCCAACCCGGTGATCAGCGTCTCCAGCCTCAACCGCCTGGTGCGCGATTGCCTCGAATCGGCGTTCCCGCTGACCTGGGTCGGTGGTGAAATATCCAACCTGACCTACGCGGCGTCCGGACATGTCTATTTTTCGCTCAAGGATACCGGTGCCCAGGTGCGCTGCGTCATGTGGCGGAATCGCGCCCAGTTGCTCGGCTGGCGGCTGGAAAACGGCCACCGCATCGAGGCGCGGGTGTTGGTATCGTTCTACGAACCGCGCGGCGAGTTCCAGCTCAACGTCGAAGCGGTTCGCCACGCCGGCCAGGGCGATCTCTTCGAGCGCTTCATCCGCCTCAAGGTGCAACTGGAAGCCGAAGGACTGTTCGCCGCCGCAATCAAGCGCCCGTTGCCCGAACACCCGCAAGCGCTGGCCATCGTCACCAGCCTGCAGGCCGCCGCGCTGCGCGACGTGCTGACCACTTTGAAGCGCCGGGCGCCGCATATCCGGATCGATCTTTACCCGACGCCGGTGCAGGGCGAAGGCGCTGCCGACAGGATCGCCGCCGCCCTGCAACTGGCCGCCACGGGCGACTGCGATGCCATCATCCTGTGCCGCGGCGGCGGCAGCATTGAGGATCTCTGGTCGTTCAACGAGGAAGTCGTGGCGCGTGCCATCCGCGCGAGCCGACTTCCCGTAGTTGCCGGCATCGGACATGAAACCGATTTCACCATCGCCGACTTCGCGGCCGACCTGCGCGCGCCGACCCCGACTGCCGCCGCCGAGATTCTCAGTCCGGACCGCGATGCTCTGCTGGTCCGGCTGCAACAGTTCCAGCGCCGGATCAGCCGCCAGTTCGAACGCGACCTGGCGGAACGCGGACAGCAACTGGATTCGCTGGCCGCCCGCCTGACCCACCCGGCCGAACGTTTGCGCCAGCGCCGCGAAACCCTCCAGCAGTCGGCGACGCGACTCGGCCGGGCAGTGGACAGCCAGCTTGTCGCCGGGCGGCACGATCTTGAAGCGCTGGCCCAGCGCCTGAACAGCGCGCGGATCCGGCCGGAAAGGGCGCGCGACGGCCTGAAACATCTCAGCTACCGGCTAGAAAACTCGGCCTTTCAGAAAATTTCGCGCTGCGAGGCGAAACTAAATACGCTCGCGGCAAGTCTGATCCAACTTGACCCGCATGCAGTCCTCAATCGCGGCTATGCTCTGGCGGTCGGCCCGGATGGGCTGCCGGTACGGGACGCCACCAGCCTGCGGGCGGGTGACGCGGTCAACCTGACCTTTGCCAGAGGTTCGGCGGTGGCCACCGTCGACAAGGTTGTCGCTTCATCGAAACCCCAATAGAATTTTCGTTTCACCCCTTTCATTTACAACGGAGAAAACAATGGAACATCAACTGCCCCAACTGCCCTACGCCAAGGATGCCCTCGCACCGCACATGTCGGCCGAGACTTTCGACTATCACTACGCCAAGCACCATCAGGCCTACGTCACCAACCTGAACAACCTGATCAAAGGCACCGAGTACGAAAACCTGGACCTCGAAGCCATCATCAAGAAGGCGCCGGCCGGTGGCATTTACAACAATTCGGCCCAGGTCTGGAACCATACCTTCTTCTGGAACTGCATGAAGCCGAACGGCGGCGGCACTCCGGGCGGCGCCCTGGCAGCGGCCATCAATGCCAAGTGGGGTTCGCTGGACGCCTTCAAGACCGCGTTTCAGACCTCCGCCGTCGGTAACTTCGGTTCCGGCTGGACCTGGCTGGTCAAGAAGGCCGATGGTTCGGTCGACATCGTCAACATGGGCGCCGCCGGCACCCCGCTGACCACCGGCGACAAGGCACTGCTCTGTGTCGACGTCTGGGAACACGCCTATTACATCGACTACCGCAACCTGCGTCCAAAGTTCGTCGAGACCTTCCTGAACAATCTGGTCAACTGGTCCTTCGCCGAAGCCAACTTCGCCTGATTTCCAGCCAACGCTTCGTTGGAATGGATTTCGAGAATAAGGGGGAGCCTTGAAACTCCCCTTTTTTCTGCCTGTTTCATTCATCGCGCCATTTCCGGGCGATTGATATCCCCCGGCGACCCGACCGGCTGATCAGTCCGGATCTGATCGCGCCTACCCCGGTTTCCGATTATCGCCAACTTCATCTCAATAAAAGTCGCCATGAATATAGCTGATCAGGAATTATTAGTGCGGCAAGCTATCAAGGCACATCAAGCCGGCCAGTTTGACGAGGCCGCAAGCAAGTATCGATCGATACTGAAAACTGCTCCGGATAACTTGCGGATCCTATGCCTGCTTGGCTTGACCTTGCAAGACGCCGGCGACCATCGGGATGCGGTTCAAACACTTCTGAGGGCCAGCGCAATTGATACAAGGCAGGCACTAATTCATTTCCATCTCGGAATCTCGTATAGCAGACTGGAGGACTCGGAGCGGGCGATATCAAGTTATAAAAAAGCGCTGGAATTGAATCCGGGTTATGTTGAGGCATTGTGCAATCTGGGCAATGTTTTAAGTCGTTCAGGGAGCGTTAGCGATGCAATATCGAATTATCTCCGCGCCATCGAGATAGCCCCTGAATCGCCACAAATCCACTACAACCTGGGGACCTTGTATCTAGAGCAATTTCAACCGGAAAAGGCCATCCCATGCTTCAGGAAGGCCGTCAATCTGGCGCCAGACTATGCTGCTGCTCACAACAGCCTCGGCGTCGCCTTGACTGAGGTGGGCGAGCTCGCAGAAGCGGTTGTTCATTACCGTCACGCCAAAAGAATCGATCCCCAATTTGTAGTTGCCCTCTTTAACCTGCATTCGGCCTTGATAGACCTGAACGACATATCCGGCGCAACCGACTGCCTGGAGGAGTCTCTGAAGGTGCAACCAGGTAACGATTTGCATCGCTTTTTTTTATGGATGATTCAGCAACATTTGGGCAACTTCGAAGATGCCGATCGTCACTATATGAAGATTGGCGATAAATCTCTGGTCAAGCCCGAGATCGATTCATGGAACTATTTGAGAGACTCTTGCAATGAAAGCCCAACGCTGGTTGGAACAAGTAGCCAGACAATAAAATTGGCGCTGATCAATGCTGATCTGGATGGTTTGGTATTGGAGTTCGGTGTTTTCAACGGGAAATCGATTCGCCAAATTGCGTCCATCGTTGAAGGTGCAGTTCACGGATTTGACAGTTTTGAAGGAATACCCGAAGAATGGAATCATGAGCCGAAGGGGAGTTATTCAACGCAGAACCGGATGCCCGAGGTTCCTGCGAATGTAACCCTTCACAAGGGGTGGTTTGAAGATTCAATACCACTTTTTCTGGCTCAGGCGCCAGCGCCCGAACCAATTCGCTTCATGAATATTGATTGCGACCTGTACAGTTCCACAAAGGTTATTTTCGATTTGCTGTGGAATCGGATTGTTCCAGGAACCGTCATCGTTTTCGATGAATATATCGGCTACTCTTCCTGGAAAGAGGACGAATTCAGGGCATTCAATGAGGCGGTTGAGAAATACAACTGGAAATATGACGTTCTTTGCTTCAGTTTTGTTACAAAGCAAGTGGTCGTAAAAATCAAATAGGCAAGCGCTTTCATTTGAACTGAACGCGCACCTCAAAATACTTGTTTCTCTCCTGCCGCCGAGTTGAACGCAGCGGCCCGCGACAAGCCTTACCTTATTTCCAGCAAGCTCTCGTCCCAGTCGGCGTGCTTTTCCAGACCGAGCAGGTTGGCCACGGTCGCCGCGATGTTGGACAGACCCGCCGTCGCGCTCTGCCTGAGACCCAGCTTGCCGCCGCTGATGTTGTCATAGAGGATCAACGGCACCGGATTCAGGGTGTGCGCCGTCTTGGCCTTGAACGAACCATCCTGGTTTCGCGCCGGCTCCTTGGTCTTCTTGTCCAGTTCGTACATCTCGTCGGCGTTGCCGTGATCGGCGGTGATCAGCGCCACACCGCCCAGCGCATCGATAACCGGCAGAATGCGCGCCAGCGAAAGGTCGACCACTTCGATGGCCAGCGTCGCCGCCTGGAAATTTCCGGTATGGCCGACCATGTCGCCGTTGGCGAAATTGCAGCGCAGCGTGTTGTAGCGACCGCTTTTCAAGGCTTCGATCATCGCATCGGCGATTTCGGCGGCCTTCATCCACGGGCGCTGTTCGTAGGGCACGACGTCGCTCGGCACTTCCTGCCAGGTTTCGCCGGCGAATTTGCCGGAGCGGTTGCCGTTCCAGAAATACGTGACATGGCCGAACTTCTGCGTTTCGGAGCAGGCGAACTGGGCAATGCCGGACTTGCTGAACCATTCGCCGGAGGTATTGGCAATCGCCGGCGGCGCCACGAGAAAACGCCTTGGTAGCTTGAGGTCGCCGTCGTACTGCAGCATGCCGGCATAGGTGACTTTCGGTGCTCGAACACGATCGAACCTGACGAATTCCGTTTCCTCGAAGGCACGCGTGATCTCGATGGCGCGGTCGCCGCGGAAGTTGAAGAAGACGACCGAATCGCCATCCTCGACGGTGCCGACCGGCTTGCCGTTCTCGGCGATCACGAAGGGCGGAAGGTCCTGGTCGATGGTGCCGGGATTCTGCTCGCGCAGGCCGTTGACCGCAGCCGTCGCATTGGTGAACTGCGGGCCTTCGCCCAGCACATGGGTCTTCCAGCCACGGTCTACCATCGCCCAGTTGGCGTCGTAGCGGTCCATCGTGATGTTCTGGCGGCCGCCGCCCGAGGCAATGCGGGCATCGAAGCCATCGCTGCTGACTTCGGCGAGGAAGACCTCGAAGGGCACGACGTAGTCGAGCGCGCTGGTTTCCGGCACGTCGCGGCCATCGAGCAGGGCGTGGATACGCACTGCCTTGACGCCTTCGGCCTTGGCCTGAACGACCATCGCCTTCAGGTGATCGATGTGGCTATGCACGTTCCCGTCGGAAAAGAGACCGATGAAATGCACTACGCCGCGCCCGGCCCTGGCCCCTGCGACGATCTGCTGCCAGGCTTCGCCCTGCCAGATCGAACCGTCGGCAATCGCATTGGCGACCAGCGCCGCGCCCTGGCTGTAGACCTGCCCGGCGCCAATGGCGTTGTGTCCGACTTCGGAATTCCCCATGTCGTCGTCGGACGGCATGCCGACGGCAGTGCCGTGGGCGCGCAGGCGAATGTTCGGGTAGTTGGCGAACAGGCGGTCGAGCGTCGGCTTGCGGGCGGCGGCGATGGCGCTGCCCGTATCGTACTTCGGCAGGCCGTAGCCATCCATGACGATGATGACGACCGGCCCCTGAATGCCTGCGAATGAGGAGAGTTTTTGGAGCATGTGGGCGAATCCAGCGGAGGAAAATTAGCGCATGGTGGCGCGCCGCCAAGTATCCGCGCACGGCCACCACCAGTCAATCCACCACCGCCCTGCCACGGCTATAATCACGGCTTTGCAACATCACTGAAAGCGCCTCATGGAAGCCGAACAACTCAACAGTATCTCCAACAAGCTCGACGATCTGGCGCAACGCGCCGCCGAGCTGCGGAGGTATCTTTGACTACGATCACAAGCGCGAACGCCTGACCCTCCTGAATCAGGAGATGGAAGATCCCAAGATTTGGGATGACCCGAAAC
>DATIUN010000182.1:0-2848 GCA_035466795.1 Azonexus sp.
GAAGCGGTAGCCGGTGCCGCGCACCGTCTCGACCCGCTCGTGATGGCCGGACGCCTCCAGCGCCGCACGCAGGCGACGGATATGCACGTCGACCGTACGTTCCTCGATGAACACGTGGTCGCCCCACACCTCGTCGAGCAATTGAGCCCGGCTATAGACGCGCTCGGCATGGGTCATGAAAAAGAACAGCAGGCGGAATTCGGTCGGCCCCAGTTCGATCGGCTGGCTTCCGGCCAGCACGCGATGGGTCGCGGGATTGAGCGCGAGATTGCCGATTTCCACAGCTTCACCGGCCAGATGCGGCGCCCGCCGGCGCAGCACGGCGCGCACGCGGGCGACCAGTTCCTTGGGCGAGAACGGCTTGGTAACGTAATCGTCCGCCCCCGCCTCGAGCCCCTGAACCTTGTCTTCCTCCTGAGCACGGGCGGTCAGCATGATGATCGGGATTTCGCGCGTGCGCTCGTCGGCGCGGATTTTCTTGGCCAGCGCGACGCCGGACTGGCCGGGCAGCATCCAGTCGAGCACAACGAGATCGGGCAGCGCGGCGCGAATGGTCGACTCGGCCTCTTCGGCGCTGCCGGCCCGCACCACCAGGAAGCCGGCGTGCTTGAGATTGATGACGACGAGTTCCTGGATGGCTGGTTCGTCCTCGACGACCAGAATCGTCGGTGTCACGCCTTGCTTTCCTTTGGCGGATGGCGGATATCGCGACCTTCGACGATGAACACGACGTGTTCGGCCACGTTCTTGGCATGGTCGCCGATGCGCTCGACGGCGCGGGCGATCCAGATGATGTCGATCGCAGTCGTGATGGTGCGCGGGTCTTCCATCATGTGCGTGATCAGCTGGCGCATGATGGACTTGAACTCGGTGTCGACTTCGGCATCGGCACGGATCACCTGCTCGGCCAGTTGGGCATCGAGGCGGGCGAAGGCGTCGAGCGCCTGGTGCAGCATGCCGAGCGCCGCCTCGGCGATGTGGCGGACGCCGATGCCGTACTGCGAGGGCATCTGGCCGGCTTCGTAGATGCGGCGGACGCCCTTGGCGATCTTCTTGGCCTCGTCGCCGGCCCGCTCGAGATCGGTGACGATCTTGGTGACGCCGAAGACCAACCGCAGGTCGGAAGCGGCCGGCTGACGCTTGGCGATCAGGTGCGCACAATCATCGTCGATGGCGATTTCGAGGTCATTGACCTTGCGGTCGGTTTCGACGATGTACTTGACGCCGCTCACCTCCCCGCTGCTGTAGGCTTCGATGGCAGCCGACACCTGGGTCTCGACGAGGCCGCCCATCTGCAGCACGGCGGTGCGCAGACCGCTCAAGTCTTCGTCGAACTGGCTGGAAAGATGCTGTGAATCGTTCATTTTGCTGTCCTCGTCAGCCCATGCGGCCGGTGATGTAGTCTTCGGTCCGCTTGTCTTGCGGCTTGATGAATATTTCGTCGGTCTTGCCGAATTCGAGCATCTCGCCAAGATACATGTAAGCGGTGTAGTCAGAAACACGGGCCGCCTGCTGCATGTTGTGGGTGACGATCAGGATCGTGACGCGCTTCTTCAATTCGTGCACCAGTTCCTCGATGGCGCCGGTGGCGATCGGGTCGAGCGCCGAGGTCGGCTCGTCGAAAAGCAGCAACTCGGGGTCGGTGGCCAGGGCGCGGGCGATGCACAGGCGTTGCTGCTGGCCGCCGGAGAGGTTGGGCGCCAGTTCCTGCAGGCGATCCTTGACTTCTTCCCAGATTGCCGCGTCCTTCAGGGCATGTTCGACCTTGTCGTCGAGCACGCGCTTGTTCTTCTCACCGCGCACGCGCAGGCCAAAGGCAACGTTCTCGTAGATCGTCTTGGGGAAAGGGTTCGGCTTTTGGAACACCATGCCGACGCGCATCCTTACCTCGATCGGATCAACATCGGCGGAGAGCAGGTTGGTGTTGTCCGGGAAAAAACGGATTTCGCCTTCGTAGCGGTTGCCCGGGTAGAGGTCGTGCATGCGGTTGAAGCTGCGCAGGTAGGTCGACTTGCCGCAGCCGGAAGGACCGATCAGGGCGGTGACCTTCTTGTCGTAGATCGGCATGTTGATGTTCTTCAGGGCCTGGGCTTCACTATAGAAGAAGTTCAGGTTGCGGGCCTCGGCCTTGAGCGCCGGGTTGTCGTGAATCTGCATTTGCGACTCCATTTCGGTATTCATTTTTTGGCAATTTTTACGGGTTGACCCTGGGGCCAGCCGCGCCCCGCAGGAAGCACCCCTGGGGTGTTGCTTCCATGGTCGTAGCGATCACCACTTGATGTTCTTGCGCATTTTGTAGCGCAACCAGATGGCGAGGGCGTTCATCGTCAGCACCATGACCATCAGCACGAAACCGGCGGCGGCAGCGTTGACCTCGAAGGCCGGGTCGGGACGCGAGGTCCAGTTGAAGATCTGGATCGGCATCACGGTAAAGGGCGACATCACCCAGTCGAACAGGCCGGCCGCCGGCTCGCCGGTGAAGGGCACCGGCGGCAGGAAGGCGATGAAGGTCAGCGCGCCGATGGTGATGATCGGCGCCGTTTCGCCGATGGCGCGGGCGAGGCCGATGATGACGCCGGTCAGGATGCCGGGCATGCCATAGGGCACCAGATGGTGGCTGACCACCTGCCACTGCGAGGCGCCGCAGGCGTAGGCGGCCTCGCGCACATGTTGCGGAATGGCGCGCAGCGCCTCGCGCGTGGCGACGATGACGATCGGCAGGATCAGCAGCGCCAGCGTCAGGCCCGCCGTCAGGATGCTCTCGCCGAAGCCGAACTGGTAGACGAAAAGGCCCAGCGCAAGCAGGCCGTAGACGATCGACGGCACGCCGGCCAGATTGGTGACGTTG
>DATIUN010000183.1:0-3850 GCA_035466795.1 Azonexus sp.
CGAACTTGTCGCCGTTCGGTGCAACTTCCTGATAGCCGGTATCGGACATCACGACGCCGAGTTTGCCTTCCTGCATCGACGCCACGAACACGTTGCCGACATGGGTGGCATCGGCGGCGACGGATTGACGAAAAACACGCGTTGACCGCGCTTGGCTTCGCGGAATGCTCCGGGCGATACTTGCGACACGTCGCTGCGTGCGGCGAGCCGCTGTTTGTATTCGGCCGTGTTGTAATTTGCCCAAGGCGACAGGAAACCCGACAGCACGGCAATTGCCACGACGATTGGCAAGGCAAACTTGAGTACGGGACGAATCCACGCCGTCAGCGGCTGGCCGCAGGAAATCCAGACTGCCATCTCCGAATCGCGGTAAACGCGGGACAACGTCATCAGGATCGAGACGAACAGGGTCAGCGAAAGCAGGATCGGCATGAAATTCAATGCCGCGAAACCCAGCAGCGAGGCCACTGCTTCAGGTGCGATGCGGCCGCCGGCTGCGTCCTTGAGCAGGCGGATCAACTGCGTGGAGGTCAGGATGGCCAGCAAGGCGACACTGATGCCGGCGGCTGCCTGAGCGAACTCGCGCCGGGCGGCGCGCTCGAATATCATGCTTTGACGAAACCAAAAAAATGCGTGGATAATCCCACGGATACTGATATTTCCATGAACTGGAGCAGCCTGTGGAATTTAGCATAAAAAGCGGTAGCCCGGAGAAGCAGCGCAGCGCCTGTGTCGTGGTCGGGGTTTTCGAAACGAGAAAGCTCACGCTTGCCGCCGAATTGCTGGACAAGGCGGCCAAAGGCTACATTTCCGACATCGTCCGGCGCGGCGACATGGAAGGCAAAGCAGGCAACACGCTGCTTCTGCACAACGTCCCGGGCACCCTGAGCGACCGCATCCTGCTGATCGGCCTCGGCAAGGAGAAAGAATTTCACGAAAAGGAATTCGGCGCCGCCGTGCGCGCCGCCGTCAAGACACTGAACGAAACCGGCGCCTTCGATGCCTCGATCTTCCTGACCGAAATCCCGGTAAGAAAGCGCAGCCTTGCCTGGCGGGTGCGCCAGACCGCAATGATCGCGCTGGATGCGACCTACCGCTTCGAGCAGTTCAAGAGCAAGAAAAATGACGTCCGCCGTCCGTTGCGCAAGCTAACGCTCGGCGTCGCCCGGCGCAATGAACTGGCGGAGGCCGAGGCAGCGCTCGCCCAAGGCATCGCAATTGCCGAGGGAACCGCGCTGACCAAGGATCTCGGCAACCTGCCGCCCAATGTGTGCCACCCCACCTATCTCGCCGAGCAAGCAAAGGCGCTGGCCAGCGAACTCAAGCTGGGTTGCGAAATCCTCGACCGCCCGCAAATGGAAGAACTGGGCATGCACTCGCTGCTGTCGGTCGCGCGCGGCGCCCATCAACCGCCCAAGCTGATCGTCCTCACCTACAAGGGCGCCAGGACCGGCGAGAAGCCGATCGTTCTGGTCGGCAAGGGCGTCACTTTCGACACCGGCGGCATTTCGCTCAAGCCCGCGGCCGAAATGGACGAGATGAAATACGACATGTGCGGTGCTGCGAGCGTTCTCGGCACCATGAAGGCAGTCGCCCGCATGGGCCTGCCGATCAACTTGACGGTCATCGTTCCCGCCACCGAGAACATGCCGGGCGGCAATGCCAGCCGGCCCGGCGACATCGTCACCTCGATGTCCGGCCAGACCATCGAGATACTCAATACCGATGCCGAGGGTCGCCTGATCCTGTGCGATGCGCTGACTTACGCCGAACGTTTCGAACCTGACACCGTGATCGACGTTGCGACCCTCACCGGCGCCTGCGTCGTCGCCCTCGGCGCCGTCGCCAGCGGCCTGTTCGCCAACAAGGACGGGCTGGCGCGCGAGCTTCTCGATGCCGGCAACGAGGCGCACGACCGCGCCTGGCACATGCCGTTGTGGGACGACTATCAGGAACAGTTGAAGAGTCCGTTTGCCGACATGGGCAATATCGGCGGGCGCATGGCGGGCGCCGTCACGGCCGCCTGTTTCCTGTCGCGCTTCACCAAGAAATTCAACTGGGCGCATCTCGACATTGCCGGCACCGCCTGGAAGTCCGGTGCCGACAAGGGTGCCACCGGGCGCCCCGTGCCACTGCTCACCCACTACCTGCTGCACCGCGCGGGCAAGCTCAATTGACCCAGGTTTTCTTCTACCATGGCGCCTCGGACAAGATCGCGGCGGCCTGCGCGTTGCTCGGCGGCGCCTATGCCAAGAACAAGCAGATGCTGGTCTATGCCCCTGAAAATGAGGTCGCCAGCGGTGTCGACCGCATGTTGTGGACGCATCCGGCACTCGGTTTCGTGCCGCATTGCCGTAGCGACTCCCCGCTCGCCGGCGAAACGCCGATCCTGATCACCGAC
The DNA here is from genome assembly GCA_035466795.1 of Azonexus sp. Classification (GTDB taxonomy): domain Bacteria; phylum Pseudomonadota; class Gammaproteobacteria; order Burkholderiales; family Rhodocyclaceae; genus Azonexus. Next base: position 2,402 of record DATIUN010000183.1, read on the forward strand.
AGCCTTGACAGCCTGCCACAGGACGATCGCCTGATGAACCTGAGTCAGGTCATCCCGCCCGGTTTCTCCCGCTTTCACAGCCTGATCGAAGTCGTCGGCCAGGAAGAAGCCGACCGCAACAGCGCGCGCGAACGCGTCAAGTTTTACAAGGATCGCGGCTACGAGGTCAGCTATTTCGACCTCAGCGGGCGTTAGCACCATAAAACCAGCTGCCGGCACCAGGAAAACCAACATGTCCAGATCCATTCTCGCCCGCGCCGATGCGCTGATGCACAGGCGGCGCCAGAGCGGCACCGAACCTGATGACGTGCCGGTGCTGGTCGATGCCATCGACCCCGACATGGACATCCCGGTGCTGATCGATGCGGAACCGCAAGTTACGGTCGTCGAATCGCTGCCCGAACCGGAGCCTGCGGCGGTGCCGGAAGCCGGCGCCGCCCTCGACGACGAGATGCTCGACATCGTCGTCCGGGAAATCACCCGGCGGGTCCACGAACGTATCGCCGCTGAACTCCCGGCCATCGTCGCCGACACCGTTCGCAATTTACTCGCCGAACCGGAGATACTTGAGCAACTCCGTTCGCGCGACTGAGATCACGGCGAGGCCGGCGCCACGCTCCGGTATAATTGCGGGTTTCCCCCTTTTCCGCCAGACAGATGGAACTCGCCAAAGCCTTCGAACCCGCCGACATCGAACGTCGCTGGTACCCCGAGTGGGAAGCCCGAAATTACTTCGCTGCCGGGGTTGACCCGAAAAAAAGCGACAATTTCTGCATCCTGCTGCCGCCGCCCAACGTCACCGGCACGCTGCACATGGGCCACGGCTTCAACCAGACGCTGATGGATGCGCTGACCCGCTACTACCGGATGCGCGGTCACAACACGCTATGGCAGCCGGGTACCGACCACGCCGGCATCGCCACGCAGATCGTCGTCGAGCGCCAGTTGGATGCGCAGGGCATTTCGCGCCACCACCTCGGCCGCGAGAAATTCCTCGAGAAGGTCTGGGAATGGAAGGAATACTCCGGCAACACCATCACCAAGCAGATGCGGCGCATGGGCACCAGCCCGGACTGGCAGCGCGAGCGCTTCACGATGGATGCCGGCCTCAACAAGGTCGTCACCGAAACCTTCGTCCGCCTCTTTAACGAAGGCCTGATCTACCGCGGCAAGCGTCTGGTGAACTGGGACCCGAAGCTGCACACCGCTGTTTCCGATCTCGAAGTCGTACAGGAAGAAGAAGACGGCTTCATGTGGCACATCCGCTACCCGCTAGCCGATGGCTCGGATAGCCTGGTCGTCGCCACGACGCGTCCGGAAACCATGCTTGGCGACACCGCCGTCATGGTTCACCCGGAAGACGAACGCTACAAGCACATGCTCGGCAAGATGGTAAAGTTGCCGCTGACCGACCGCGAAATCCCGATCATTGCCGACAGCTACGTCGAT
>DATIUN010000184.1:0-1999 GCA_035466795.1 Azonexus sp.
CGCGTGTCCTCGAGCAACTTAAAGCGCATGTTCAGATTCCGCTGTTCGACGACGATCGGGATAACATGCGAAGTCAGCTGCACTGCCACCTCGGAGGCAGATAGGCCTACAACCGTATCGAGTAGTTCGCGAGCGTCAGCACTCTCCTTCTCGGCCATTTGCTGGCGAAAAGGAAGTATGTCGCGGAACATTCTGAATGCTGCATTCATCGATTGAGTACAGGGTCACTTACGATGTTTCCATTATCCAGCAAAAAAATCCACGGAACCGTGGGAAATTTAACGGTTTGCGTATACTTGATCGATGGAACTACTCGAATTGCTGGTTCTCGGGCTGATGGCGGCGGGCGTCTGGCTCTGGCTGGACAGTCTGAAGGCCCGCGAAATCGGCATCAAGGCGGCGAAGCAGGCTTGTGCCGAGGAGGAATTGCAGTTTCTCGACGATACCGTACTCATTCGCTCGCTGCGCCTGGCGCGCGACGATGACGGGCAACTGAAACTGCGCCGCGTGTACGCTTTCGAATACAGCGATACCGGCGACAACCGGCGGTCCGGCAGCGTGACGTTGCTTGGCCAGCGGGTCGAGTTATTGCATGTCCTTCCGCAACTCTACGTGGTGCCCAAGGCGCCGGAAACTCATGAAACCCTTCATTGAAGCCATTGAATTCAAAGGTATCGAGGCGCTGCGCCTGAACGGGCCGCGTGGCTCATCGGCAGTCGTTGCCCGGCTGGGCGGGCAGGTTCTGTCGTGGCTGACGCCGGATGGCCGCGAGCATCTGTTTCTCTCGGAGCGTGCCGTATTCGATGGCAGCGCACCGATCCGCGGCGGCATTCCGATTTGTTTCCCGCAGTTCGGCGGGCTCGGCGACTTGCCAAAACACGGATTCGCCCGTACCCGCGAGTGGTCGGTTGCCGCGCAGCGCTGTGGTGACGATTACGCGCTGGCGACGCTCGAACTGGTGGACGATGAAAATACCCGCGCCCTGTGGCCGCACGCCTTCCGTGCCGAAATTTCGGTGATGCTGGAGGTCGACCGCATCGATGTCGAATTCTGCGTAGAAAATACCGGTCCGGCCCCGTTTGAATTCACCGGTGCGTTGCACTCCTACCTGCGCGTCACCCAGGTCGAGGACGTGGCGCTGGAAGGACTGCATGGCCACGATTATCTCGATGCCGCCCGCGACAACCGGGTCGTCCGCGAAACCGGCACGGAAATCATCGTCGAAGGCGAGGTGGACCGCGTCTATTACGATGTCAGGCGTCCGCAACTGCTCAATGCCGGCAACCTGAGCCTCGGCATCCAGAGCCAGGGCTTCCCCGATGTGGTGGTCTGGAACCCTTGGGTCGATCTCTGCGCCGGCCTCAAGGACATGCCGCCCGACGGCTGGCGGCACATGTTGTGCGTCGAGGCGGCCGCGGTGCGCAAGCCGGTGATCGTGCCGGCCGGTGAAGAGTGGTATGGCCGGCAGGCTCTGGTCGCGGTTTGATCTGGATTAGAGATCGTGGGGGGGTTGTCCGGCTAGACTGAACGCGGGCCGCGTAAAAGAACAATTCGTGTAGCGCCGCCCGCCATCAACAGGGGGCATGTCCATGCAGATCGTACCGCCCGACTTTTCCGGCCTGCGCCAGGCACTGGCCGAAGGCTGGGCAATGGCCAACGCGACGCGCGGCGTCAGCATCGCCTACGCTGCGATTTTCACGCTGGCCGGTCTGGCCATCGTCGGGAGCTTGCTGGCACTGGGCCTGACACCTTTCGTCGTCGCCGCCGCCGGGGCCTTCATGCTGGTCGGGCCGGCCATCCTGGCCGGGTTCTTCGGCATCGCCCGGACCTATGAGGCGGGAAAGCGACCCGGATTCGGCAGCGTGATCGCCGGTTTCACTGCGGCCGCGCCGGCAGTCTGGGCGCTGGCGCTGGTCTGCGCCCTGCTGTTCATGATCTTCGTTACCGACGCTGCCATCCTCTACAGCTACATGGTCGGCATAGCGCCGGTCTGGCTGAC
>DATIUN010000185.1:0-10670 GCA_035466795.1 Azonexus sp.
TCGCAACTGCCAACTGACAAGACTGACCATGGCCAGCGCCAGGATGACGTTGAGGCCAATCAGCAGCGGATAGTGGCGCGTGAAAATCGCCGTGTCCGCGGCCGTGGACATCAGCAGCAGGAACCAGAGAATGGCGCCCAGCGTTGCGGCGATGGCGCCGCCGGCCGCCAGGAAGCGCTTCACTTGGCCTCCGCCGGCAAGGTGGCCTGCCAGACCTTCCAGTCGGAGGCGAGGTTCCAGTCCCTGTTGCCAAGGGCGGCAATCTGGAAGGGGCGCGGTAGCTGGTTGGTGTCGAGGCGCATGCGTAGTGCCGCCGTGTAGGTTTCACCGACGCGAACGCCGCCTTTCTCCGCCCCCTTGTCGATCACCAGCCAGTTGCGCAGGCGCGACAGCATGCGCAGAGCGTCCGACAGCGAGTCGAAGGATTGATGGAGGCCGCCGGTCGACAAACGATACTGGCGCGTCAGCGCGTGATAGGAAAGGCGATAGGTCTGACTGCGACTGACCAGCTTTTCGTCGAGCCAGTACCAGCGCGGCCGCGTCATTTCGAAATCGACGACAAAGTACAGCACGACCCCTTTGGTTACCGCCTCTTCGAGGCGCTCGTTGAGTTCGAAGCTGAAATCGGCCGCGACGACATAGCCGTCATCGCTCGCCGTGATCTGCGGATTGGCGATCTCGATCTCAGCCGCCAGCACCAGCGCCGGCACCATGGCGAGCAGGGCAAGAAGCCAGCCGCGAAGGCGTTCAGGCACGTTTTTCAAGGCGGCTGTAGAAAAAACCGTCATGATCGGCAGTCGGCAATATCTGTTCCTCATGATCGCGCCGGGCATCCGGGCGGGTCACCATGAATCGGGTAATCTGCCCGGCGTTTTCCTCGGAGAAAACGGAGCAGGTCGCATACAACAGTTTACCCCCCGGCCGCACGACCTGCCACAGTGCATCGAGAATCCGCGCCTGAGTACGGGCAAAGCCGGCAATGTCGGTTTCGCGCCGCAGCCACTTGGCATCAGGGTTGCGGCGCACGACACCGCTGGCCGTGCAGGGTACGTCGGCAAGGACCGCGTCGAAAGGCCGCCCGTCCCACCAGGTATCGAGGCGGGCGCAGTCGGCAGTCGCGATCGTGGCATGCAAGCCCAGCCGTGCAAGATTATCGGCGACACGTCGGCAGCGCGAAGGCTTCAGGTCGAGCGCCAGCAAATCGAGATCGGTACGCTCCAGCAGGTGTGCCGCCTTGCCGCCCGGGGCTGCGCAGGCGTCGAGTACCCGGCTGCCCGGCGGCGGGTCGAGCAGGGCGGCGGCCCTTTGCGCCGCCGGATCCTGGACTGAAACCAGGCCTTCGGCAAAGCCCGGCAGGCGCTCGACCGGCAGCGGCCGGTCGAGCATCAGTCCCGCCTCGCCGAATGCGGTCGCACCAATGCCTGCGGCGCTCAGGCGCGCCTGATATGCTGCCGGCGAGCAGCGTCGGCGATTGACACGCAGCGCCATCGGCGGCGCTTGATTGCCGGCGGCGACGACGCCGGGCCATAACGCGGGGTAAGCCGCCTGCAAACGGTGCAGCCACCAGTCCGGGTGCTGGCTGGCGGCGACCGGATCGGCCTTCAGGTCGGCAAGCAATTGCGGCTGCTGGCGCAAATAGTTACGCAGGACGCCATTGACCAGACCGCGGAAGCGCCCTTCGGCCATTTCCCCGGCCGCCGCAACGGCCTGATCGACGATGGTATGCGCCGAATCGGGGCGGGTTTCCAGCCGGTACAGCGCGACCAGCAACAGGGCGCGCACCTCGGGCGCATCCAGCGGCCGGGCGAGCAGCCGGCCGAGGAGGAAATCACCACTGCCGTAGCGGCGCAGGCTGCCATAGACGAGATCCTGCACCGCCTGACGGGCCGCCGGGTCGACCCGTCCGAGCAGGCCGTCGGCCAGGCTCTGCCCGGCGAACACCGCGGCATCGATGCGGGCGGCTTGCAGGAAGGCGAAAGCCAGGGAATTGAGAGGCAGTCCGGACATAGGCCGCGATTATCGCACGCGGCATAATTGCGCAATGCGCCCGTACCTGTTCGCCCTGCTTATTCTGCTCTTCGCGCCTCACGCCAAGGCATGGAACGCCGCCGGCCACAGGCTGGTGGCAGCGATCGCCTGGCAGCAGCTCTCGCCCGCCACCCGGATATTCGTCACCGATGCCCTGGCCGCGCATCCGGACCATGACCGCTGGGTGGCCAGGGCACGCACAGCGGACCCGGCGTCCATCTTCGCCGAAGCATCAACCTGGCCCGACGACATCCGCAACGACCCCCGCTTCCATGACGAGGGAGGAGCTGACGCCACGCCGCCGCTCCCCGGCTTTCCCGATACCGCGCGCCACAAGCATTGGCACTACGTCGACCTGGACCAGCGCGGTCGGGCCAACAAAGGGGAAGTCGACCGGCAGATCGAACGCATCGGCCATTTGCTGCGGTCGACCCAGAAAGACGACGATATTTCGTATGGCCTGCCCTGGTTGCTGCATCTGGTCGCCGACATCCACCAGCCACTGCATGTCGGCCACGCCGATGATGACGGGGGAACGACGGTCGACATCCAAAATCCGTTCAACAAGCGCTTCCCGTTGGTCAGCCTGCATACCTACTGGGACGACCTGCCAGGCCCGCCCTGGCTGCGCGGCCAGCGACTGGAAAAGCGGGTGCAACGCGTGATTGCCGACCATCCCGCCCCGCTGCACGGCAATGTCGCGCTGTGGCGGGACGAAAGCCACCGCCTGCTCCCCGCGACCTACCCCGACACCGTCGACAACCTGCTGCCGATCGTCAGCGAGACGTTCAACCGGCAGGCACATGCCATTGCCGACCGCCGCATTGTTGACGCCGGCTACCGCCTGGGCTGGCTGCTCGAAACGAGCATCAGCGCGCGCGTTCCACGTGAAACGCAATAGAATCGCCCCATGAATGGCTTGCACCTGATCGCCGACCTCCATGACTGCCGCTGCCCGCAGGAATTCCTGTTCGATGCGGCGCAGCTCGAATCATTCTGCGTCGCGGCCTGTATCCGCCACGGGCTGACGGTCGTCGGCCGCCTCTTCCATGCCTTCCATGACGCCGCGGGCAAGCCGGCCGGCGTCACCGGCACCGTGGTGCTGGCCGAATCGCATCTGGCCGTCCATACCTGGCCGGAAGTCGGCGGTGTCACGCTCGACGTCTATGTCTGCAACTTCAGCGGCGACAACAGCCGCAGCGCGCATGGACTGTTCGCCGAAGTGATCGCCGCTTTCGCCCCCGCCCTACTGGAAAAAAAAGAGGTGGCGCGCGGCCACCTCCTTCATTCGGTTACCGGCGCCTGACGCGCCATTGCCCGCAGGCGGGCGATTCGCTCCTCCGTCGCCGGGTGGGTCGAGAACAGCCCCTTGATCCCGCCAGCTGAAAGCGGATTGAGGATCATCATCTGCGCGGTTTCCGGATGCGCCTCTGCCGGCCCCAGCGGAATGCGCCCTTCGGCGTGCATCTGGATCTTGCCCAGCGCGTCGGCCAGCGCATCGGGATCGCCGCTGATTTCCGCGCCCCCACGGTCGGCCTCGTATTCGCGCGAACGCGAGATCGCCATCTGGATCAGGCTGGCGGCAAGCGGCGCCAGAAGCGCGACGGCAATGCCGGCCAACGGATTGGCCGGGCGCCCGTCATCGCTGCGCCCGCCGAAGAGCATCGCGAAATTGGCCAGCGCCGAGATCGCCCCGGCCATGGTTGCCGAAATCGTCGAAATCAGGATGTCGCGATGCCTGACATGCGACAGTTCATGCGCCATCACCCCGCGCAACTCGCGCGCCGACAGCAGATGCAGGATGCCGGTGGTCGCCGCCACGGCGGCATGTTCGGGATTGCGCCCGGTGGCGAAGGCGTTCGGCTGCTGCTCGTCGATGAGGTAGACCCGCGGCATCGGCAGACCGGCGCGCTGCGCCAGATCGCGCACCATGCCATAGAACTGGGGCGCACTCGACTCGTCGACCTCCTGCGCGTTGTACATCTTCAACACCATCTTGTCCGAGAACCAGTACGAGAAAACGTTCATCGCGCCGCCGAACACGAGTGCCAGCAACATGCCCGACCGACCGCCAACCATGCCGCCGACGACACCGAACAGCGCCATGATGGCGGCCATCAGCATGGCGGTCTTTACCCAGTTGAACATATGACCTCCTCGAACCTATCGCGATACTGCGGAGATATTGACGCTGCTTCCGAATTCAAGCCGTCAGGTCGAAATGGTCGCCCGCCTTGAGCGGATGACCGGCCAGGAATTCACGTACCGGCAGCCGCTTTCCACCCGCCTTCTGCAGTTCGCTGACCGCCAGGGCGCCGCTGCCGCAGGCGACGACGATGCGGTTGCGGTCGACGCTCAAAATCCGCCCTTTTTCACCGCTGCCGGCGACCGGAACGGCCTGCCACAGCTTGACGGTCTGTCCGCCGAACCGTGCCTGGGCACCGGGAAACGGGTTGAAGGCACGGATATGGCGATCGAGTTCCTGCGCATCCTTCGACCAGTCGATCAGCGCTTCGGCCTTTTCGATCTTGTGGGCGTAGGTCACGCCCGCCGCCGGTTGCGGCTCCATCGGCAAGGGCAGCTTGCTCAGCGCCTCGACGATCAATCGCGCCCCGCTTTCAGCCAGCCGGTCGTGCAGCGTCGCCGCATTGTCGGCGGCGCCGATCGGACAGGCCGCGCGCAGCAGCACCGGCCCGGTATCGAGGCCGGCCTCGAGCTGCATGATGGAGACGCCGGTTTCATGATCGCCGGCCAGCAGCGCGCGCTGGATCGGCGCCGCCCCGCGCCAGCGCGGCAGCAGCGAGGCATGGATATTGATGCAACCGAAGCGCGGCATGGCGAGCACGACCTGCGGCACGATCAGGCCATAGGCGGCGACGACCATAACGTCCGCCCCGACTGCCGCAATCCTTTCCTGCGCCGCCGCCTCCTTCAGCGTCGGCGGCTGGAACACCTCGACCCCGCTCGCTTCCGCCAGACGCTTGACCGGCGACGGCTGCAAGGCCATGCCGCGCCCGGCAGGGCGATCTGGCTGGGTCAACACCAGCGGCACGGCGTGACCCGCGGCGATGATCGCGCGCAATGCATGCGCCGCGAATTCAGGCGTTCCGGCGAAAATTACCCTCATGCGGTGACCCGCGCCTGCTTGGCAAGCTTGCTCCGGATTCGTGTCTGCTTCAATTGCGACAGGTGATCGACGAACACCTTGCCGTTGAGATGATCGATTTCATGCTGGATGCACACCGCAAGCAGACCCTCGGCAACCAGGGTCCGCTGCACGCCGTCGCCGTCCTGAAAATGAACGGTCACCCGCTCGGCCCGCTGAACCTTCTCGTAAATGCCAGGTACCGATAGACAGCCTTCCTCGCCTTCCTGCTCCCCCTGACAATTCTCGAGGCGCGGGTTGATCAGGGCCAGCAGCTGGCTCTTGTCTTCCGAGACATCGATCACCACGATCTGCTTGTGCACATCCACCTGCGTGGCCGCCAGACCGATGCCGGGCGCTTCGTACATGGTTTCGGCCATGTCGGCGATTAAGCGGCGAACCGTATCGTCAATATTCGTCACCGGTGCCGCGATCTTCTTCAGGCGCGGATCAGGAAAACGCAAAATGGGTAGAAGAGCCATAGGAAGTACCGAAAAAAGCTTGCTCGCTTAAGTTATTACGTGCAGAATCTCAAGCAATTCCCGAGATATGGAAGCGGGTTGCCGGACATGAAATGAGACCATGCCAGCATCGCCGTGTTCCTTCGGCACGTGAGGTTACGACTATGGTACGCATTATATCCGCGCTCATCCTGGCCGTGACGGCCGTTTGTGCATCGGCCGCCGAGCCCCTTAAGCTGGTCGACAATCCCCCTGACCGCCACGTCGTCGTGCGCGGCGATACGCTGTGGGGAATTTCCGGCAAGTTCCTCAAGGAACCCTGGCGCTGGCCGGAAATCTGGAACATGAACCGCGAGGAAATCAAGAATCCGCACTTGATTTATCCCGGTCAGGTCGTCTATCTCGACCGTTCGGGCAAGACCCCGCGTCTGCGCCTCGGCAAGCCGCTCAAGTCCGGTAGCGGTACCGTCAAGCTTCAGCCGCATGTCTATTCCGACCCGGTTCAGCAGGCGATCCCGAGCATTCCGCCCAACCAGATCGAACCCTTCCTGTCGCAGCCTCTGGTCGTCGAACAGGGCGAACTGGATACCGTGCCGCGCATCGTCGCCGGACCGGAATACCGCGGCATGATGGGCAATGGCGATCAGGCCTTCGCGACTGCAATTCCCGATGCCAGCGTCGTGCGCTGGAACGTCTTCCGACCCGGCAAGCCACTCATCGACCCGGATACCGGCGCCACCATCGGCTATGAAGCCTTCTTCCTCGGCAATGCCAATCTGGTCCAGCCCGGCGAACCGGCCGCCCTCCAGATAACCGTGGCCAAGGAGGAGATCATGCGCGGCGACCGTCTGATCCCGGCGCCGCCCGTCAATATCATCTCCTATGTCCCGCATCGCCCGGACAACCAGGTTGCCGCCCGGGTCATGACGATCTACGGCGGAGTCAGCGAAGGCGGACGGGCCTCCATCGTCAGCCTCAACCGCGGCAAGAATGACGGACTGGAAGTCGGCCATGTCCTCGCCCTGTTCCGGAACCGGATCGCCAGCGCCATCGATCAGGACACGATGCGACGCGTCGATACACCGATCCCGGAAGAGCGCTACGCGCTGGTCTTCGTCTTCCGCGTGTTCAACGGTGTCTCCTACGCGCTGGTCCTCGAGTCCTCCAAGCCGGTTACCGTTGGCGACTATGCAAGAAATCCGTGATTGACCAGGACGGGTTGGCCGCCTGGTTGCGGCTGACCCTGATCCCCGGCATCGGCGGCGAGACACAGCGCAAGCTTCTCGCCGCTTTCGGTTTACCCGAGGCGGTTTTCGCAGCCGGGCGGCTCGCGGTGCGCGCCGTGGTCAGCGAGCGCGCCGACCTGCTCTTCGATTCCGACCCCACCGAGGCCGTCGACCGCAGCATCGCCTGGGCCGGGCAACCCGGGCAGCACATCCTGACCTTGGCTGATTCGGCTTATCCGCAGGCCTTGCTGGAAATTCCCGACCCGCCAAACGTACTCTATGTGCGCGGCAATCCCGCCCTGCTGCAAAAGCGTGGGATTGCCATCGTCGGCAGCCGCAACGCCACGCCGCAAGGATTGCAGACTGCCGAGACGTTCGCCAAGGCACTGGCTGCACGGGGTCTCGGCATCATCAGCGGCCTCGCCCTCGGCATTGACGCCGCCGCCCATCGCGGCGCACTGGCTGCCGAAGGCGAAACCATCGCCGTCATCGGCACCGGCGCCGACCGCGTCTATCCGGCGCGCAACAAGGAACTGGCCATGGCGATCGCCGAACGCGGTGCCATCGTTTCCGAATTCCCCCTTGGCACGCCAGCCATCGCGTCGAATTTTCCCCGCCGCAACCGCATCATTTCAGGCTTGTCGCGCGGCGTGCTGGTGGTCGAGGCGGCACCGGAGAGCGGTTCGCTGATCACCGCCCGGCTTGCCGCCGAACAGGGCCGCGAGGTCTTCGCCATTCCCGGATCGATTCATTCCCCGGTCGCCCGTGGTTGCCACAAGCTGATCAAGCAGGGAGCCAAACTGGTCGAAACGGCGCAGGACATTCTCGAAGAGCTTGGCAACTATGCCGACTCCGACACCCTCCGTGAAGCCATCAAGGCAACCGGCGACAATGACATTCTCAAGGCGCTGGGCCATGACCCATGCGCGCTGGACGATCTGGTTGAGCGCAGCGGATTGAGCGCCGACCGGCTGCTCGGCGAACTGCTGACGCTGGAACTCGACGGCCTGATCGCCACCCTGCCCGGCAACCGTTACCAGCGCCTCGCCTGAGCCACCATATATAGAGACGGCTTGCCAAGCCGCGCACCGGGCACTTATCATGCCCCGGCAACCTACCGACAGAACCCATGACAAAAAAGCTGATCATTGCCGAAAAACCCTCCGTCGCCGCCGACATCGCCAAGGCGCTGGGGGGATTCACCAAGCACGACGACTATTTCGAGAGCGACGATTTCGTCCTCTCGTCGGCGGTCGGCCATCTGCTGGAACTGTCCTGTCCGGAAGAATTCGAGGTCAAGCGCGGCAAATGGTCCTTCGCCCACCTGCCGGTCATCCCCCCGCACTTTGCACTGTCGCCGATCGAGAAGACCGCATCGCGGCTCAAGGTGCTCAACAAGCTGATCAAACGGAAGGATGTTGCCGGCCTGGTCAATGCCTGTGACGCGGGGCGCGAGGGGGAACTGATCTTCAACTACATCGCGCAACACGCCAAGACCAGCAAGCCGGTCCAGCGCCTGTGGCTGCAGTCGATGACGCAGGGTGCCATCCGCGACGGCTTCTCGCACCTGCGCCACGGCCAGGAAATGCAGGGCCTCGGCGATGCCGCTGTCTGCCGCTCCGAATCCGACTGGCTGGTCGGCATCAACGGCACGCGGGCGATGACCGCCTTCAATTCCAAGACCGGTGGCTTCCATCTGACCACCGTCGGCCGCGTGCAGACGCCAACGCTGGCCATTGTCGTCGAACGCGAACGCAGAATCCGCGAATTCAAGCCGCGCGACTATTGGGAAGTCGAAGCCGACTTCGCCGCCAAGGCCGGGAATTACGCCGGCAAATGGTTCGACGAAGGCTTCAAGGGCAGGGATGACGACGAACACGCCCGCGCCGACCGCCTTTGGGAGCAAGCCAGGGCTGAAGCCATTCGCGCCGCCACGTCCGGCAAACCCGGCATCGTCAGCGAGGAAGCCAAGCCGGAAACCCGCCTTTCGCCGCTGCTCTTCGATCTGACCAGCTTGCAGCGCGAAGCCAACAGCCGCTTCGGTTTCTCGGCCAAGACCACGCTGTCGCTGGCGCAGGCACTCTATGAAAAGCACAAGGTTCTGACCTATCCGCGTACTGACGCGCGCTGCCTGCCGGAAGACTACATCCCGACGGTAAAGGAAACGCTGGCGGTACTGACCGGCCAAGGCGCCGGCAAGGGGCACGACGAAGTGCTGCTCGCCCGCTACGCCCCGTTCGCGCACCAGATACTGGCCCGCAACTGGGTGTTGCCCAACAAGCGCATCTTCAACAACGCCAAGATCAGCGATCACTTCGCGATCATTCCGACCCCGCAGGCGCCGAAAAACCTCAACGAACTCGAACAGAAGCTCTACGACTTCGTCGTCCGCCGCTTCCTCTCCGTCTTTTTTCCGGCCGCCGAATACCTCGTCACCACCCGCGTCACCCGCGTCGAAGGCTACCCGTTCAAGACCGAAGGCAAGGTGCTGGTCAATCCAGGCTGGCTTGCCGTGCACGGCAAGGAAGGCCAGGAAGGTACAGAGGGCAACCTGGTTGCGGTCGACGCCGGCGAAAAGGTCAAAACCGAGGAAGTCACCGTCAAGGCCAACGCAACCAAGCCGCCGCCGCGCTATTCGGAAGCCACCCTGCTCTCGGCCATGGAGGGAGCCGGCAAGATGGTCGATGACGAGGAACTGAAGGCGGCAATGGCCGGTCGCGGTCTCGGCACCCCGGCCACCCGCGCCCAGATCATCGAGAACCTGATCGGCGAGCAATACATGCACCGCGAAGGCCGCGAACTGATCCCAACCGCCAAGGCGTTCTCGCTGATGACGCTGCTCAACGGTCTCGGCATCAACGAGCTGACCCACCCGGAACTGACCGGCGACTGGGAATGGAAGCTAGGCCGCATCGAAAAGGGCGAATTCACGCGCAGCGAATTCATGCGCGAGATTGCCGAAATGACCCGGCACATCGTCGAACGCGCCAAGACTTTCGATAGCGACACGATTCCCGGCGATTTCGGCGTCCTGACCGCGCCCTGCCCGCGTTGCGGCGGCCAGATTCGCGAGACCTACAAGAAATTCCAGTGCGGCACCTGCGATTACGCGCTATGGAAGATCGTCGCCGGTCGCCAGTTCGAACCGGCTGAAATCGACACGCTGATCACCGAAAAACAGATCGGCCCGCTCACCGGCTTCCGCAACAAGATGGGCCGAGCCTTCGCTGCCGCTATCAAATTGAACGACAACATGGAACCGGAATTCGATTTCGGCCAGGACAAGGCAGGCGAAGGCGACAGCGCCGAACCGGTGGATTTCTCGGGGCAGGAGAGTCTGGGCAAATGTCCGAAATGCGGTGCGGCGGTCTATGAACACGGCACCTCCTACGTCTGCGAAAAATCGGTCGGTCCGGCCAGAAGCTGCGACTTCCGCTCGGGCAAGATCATCCTGCAACAGCCGATCGCAGCGGAGCAGATGACGAAACTTCTTGCCGAGGGCAAGACCGACCTGCTCAAGGAATTCATTTCCAATCGCACCCGGCGCAAGTTCTCGGCCTATCTGGTCGCCAAGGATGGCAAGGTCGGGTTCGAGTTCGAGAAGAAAGCCCCGGCCAAAAAGCCGGCGACCAAGAAAAAAGCCGAGGCCTGAGTTCCCGGCTCAGCAGCACCAGCGTTCCACGTGAAACTTCAGCGTACCGCCGTCGCGCCCGGCAACTGACAGGACAGCACCGCGGCCCGCACCGCATCGATGGCCTGCGGCCGCGGGAAGGTCACTCGCCAGACGAGTCCGACCGTGCGTGACGCCTG
>DATIUN010000186.1:0-16411 GCA_035466795.1 Azonexus sp.
CCTTGCCACCGAACACCGGTGCCTTGCCGCCCGCAGCGGAGGTGGAGAAATAAACCGGATCGATAAAAGCAAAATCACCCTCTTCCACCATGCGCTGCATGAGGACAGAACCCACCATACCGCGCCAACCGACCAGACCAACCTTCTTCATGACTCTCTCTCCGAATGAATCTTTGTTTAACGTCCGAACCCGTCGTTCGGTTTACGCCAGCGCCGCCAGCATGGCGTCGCCCATTTCCCTGGTGCCGACCTTGTTGGTGCCGCGCTCGTAGATATCACCGGTGCGATAACCCTGGGACAGCACTTTCTTGACCGCGTTCTCGATCCGCACAGCGTGCGCCTCCAGCCCGAAGGTATAGCGCAGCATCATCGCCGCCGACAGGATGGTAGCCAGCGGATTGGCGACGCCCTTGCCGGCAATATCCGGCGCCGAACCGTGTGACGGCTCGTAGAGGCCCTTGTTTTTTTCGTCGAGCGAGGCGGACGGCAGCATGCCGATCGAGCCGGTCAGCATCGAGGCCTCGTCGGAAAGGATGTCACCGAACATGTTGCCGGTGACCATCACGTCGAACTGCTTGGGCGCCTTGACCAGTTGCATCGCGGCGTTGTCGACCAGCATGTGGCTGAGCGCCACGTCCGGGTAATCGTGGGCGATCTCGATCATCACGTCGCGCCAGAGCTGGGTGCATTCGAGCACGTTCATCTTGTCGACCGAGCACAGCTTCCGGTTGCGCTTCTGCGCCGCCTGGAAGGCGACATGGCCGATGCGGCGGATTTCCGACTCGCTGTAGACCATGGTGTTGAAGCCGACGCGCTCGCCGTTCTCCTCGCGCACGCCGCGCGGCTGGCCGAAGTAGATGTCGCCGGTCAGCTCGCGGACGATCAGGATATCCAGCCCGGCCACCACTTCCGGTTTCAGCGTCGAGGCATTGGCCAGTTCCGGGTAGAGGATCGCCGGTCGCAGGTTGGCGAACAGGTTGAGATCCTTGCGGATGCCGAGCAGGCCGCGCTCCGGGCGCTTCTCCCGGGGCAGGGTATCCCACTGCGGGCCACCGACGGCGCCGAGCAGGACGGCATCGGCTTCGCGCGCCAGCTTGCGGGTCGCTTCCGGATAGGGTTCGCCGGTCGCGTCGACGGCAGAACCGCCGAGCAGCGCCTGCTCCATCTCGAACTTGAGATCGAGGGCGTTGAGCACACGCACTGCCTCGGCAGTGATTTCAGGGCCGATGCCGTCGCCCGGCAAGACACATATCTTCATCTCGTCTCCTTCCTATGCGAACAGCCAGGGCTGCTCGATACGGCGTTTTTCCTCGAATTCGCGGATTTTCGCGGCGTGGCGCAGGGTCAGGCCGATGTCGTCCCAGCCGTTGAGCAGACATTCCTTGCGGAAAGCGTCGATCGCGAACGGAATCCCGTAACCATCCGGCCGGATCACCGCCTGCGACGGCAGATCGACCACCAGCTTGTAACCCGGCGTCGCCTCGACCTGCTGGAACAGCGCCTCGACCTCGTTGGCCGGCAGCACGATCGGCACGATGCCGTTCTTGTAGCAGTTGTTGAAAAAAATATCGGCGAAGGACTCGGCGATGATCGCCTTGAAGCCAAAGTCGAGCAGCGCCCACGGAGCGTGTTCGCGCGAACTGCCACAACCAAAATTGGCCCGGGTCAGCAGCACCTCGGCGCCCTGGTAGCGCGGCTGGTTGAGCACGAAATTCGGGTTCTTCGGGCGGCCGGCATTGTCCTGACCGGGCTGGCCGACGTCCATGTAGCGCCATTCGTCGAAGGCATTCGGGCCGAAGCCGGAACGCTTGATCGACTTCAGGAACTGCTTCGGGATGATTGCATCGGTATCGACGTTGTTGCGGTCGAGCGGCGCAACCAGGCCTTCCAGGCGAACAAATTTTTCCATGAAGGCCCTTACTTGGTCGATTTCTGGATGGCTTCGCCACCCTTCTCGATATCCTTGCCGATACCGGCAACCGTATTGCAGCCGCTGGCGAAAATCAGTGCTGCTGCGGTCAACACTGCAAAAATGGCTTTTTTCATCATCACCTCCTTGCTTACAGAACGTCACGCACATCGGCGAAGCGGCCGGCAATCGCGGCCGCCGCGGCCATCGCCGGACTGACCAGGTGGGTCCGCCCGCCCGGGCCCTGACGGCCCTCGAAATTCCGATTCGAGGTCGACGCGCAACGCTCGCCCGGTTCCAGGCGGTCAGCATTCATCGCCAGACACATCGAGCAGCCCGGCTCGCGCCACTCGAAACCGGCGGCGAGGAAAACCTTGTCCAGCCCTTCAGCTTCGGCCTGCCGCTTGACCAGGCCGGAACCCGGCACGGCGAGCGCCAGCTTGACGTTGGCGGCGACATGGCGCCCCTTGAGGACCGAAGCCGCCTCGCGCAGATCCTCGATCCGCGAGTTGGTGCACGAGCCGATGAAGACCTTGTCGATGGCGATGCTCTTGATCGGCGTGTTCGGGTTAAGGCCCATGTACTGCAGGGCGCGCTCCATGCCTTCGCGCTTGACCGGATCGGCCTGCTTGGCCGGATCGGGAACCACGGCGTCGATAGAGACAACCATTTCCGGCGACGTACCCCAGGTCACTTGCGGGCGAATGTCTTCCGCCTTCAGCGTGACCACGCGATCGAACTGCGCGCCGGGATCGGAATGCAGCGTGCGCCAGTAGGCCACGGCGCGCTCCCAGACTTCGCCCCTGGGCGAGAACGGGCGGCCTTTCAGATAATCGATCGTCTTGTCGTCGACCGCAACAAAGCCCATGCGCGCCCCGCCTTCGATGGCCATGTTGCACAGGGTCATGCGCCCTTCCATGGAGAGGCCGCGAATTGCGCTGCCGCCGAACTCGATGGCATAGCCGTTGCCGCCGGCCGTGCCGATGGTGCCGATGATGGCCAGCGCCACGTCTTTCGCGGTGACGCCCTTGCCGAGTTTGCCGTCGACGGCGATCAGCATGGTCTTTGACTTCTTCTGCAGCAGGCACTGGGTAGCCAGCACGTGCTCGACTTCCGAGGTGCCGATACCGTGTGCCAGACAGGCGAAGGCGCCGTGCGTCGAGGTATGCGAGTCGCCGCAGACGACGGTCATGCCTGGCAGCGTGGCGCCGTTTTCGGGGCCGACGACATGGACGATGCCTTGCTTCGGGTCCTTGAACGGGAAATAGGCCAGGGCGCCGACTTCGCGGATGTTGGCATCCAGCGTCTCGACCTGCTGGCGCGAAACTGGGTCCTTGATCCCCTCGTCCCAGTGGTCGGTCGGCGTGTTGTGGTCGGCAGTCGCGACGATGGAAGAAATGCGCCACGGCTTGCGGGCGGCGAGTTTCAAGCCTTCGAAGGCCTGCGGGCTGGTGACCTCATGGACGAGGTGACGGTCGATGTAGAGGAGCGCCGTGCCGTCCGCCTCTTCGTGGACGACGTGGTTTTCCCAGAGCTTGTCGTAAAGTGTCTTCGACATGGAACGCTTCGGATGGGCCGTAAAGCATTGAATTATGGCACAGGATCGACGATTTTGGCCGCGTCGGCGGCGTCGACCGCAGCATCCTCCCGCACCCAGCGCCAGACTAGCGCGAATCCGCCGACCGCGAAAACCGAGGCCAGCGTGTAGGTCCAACCGGCGCCGAAGCTGTCCCAGGTCCAGCCGCTGATCAGCCCGCCGAGCAAGCCGCCGGCGCCGAAGGAGATGCTGGAATAGAGCGCCTGTCCCCGGCCCTGAGCACGGCCGGGAAACCACAGGTTGATCGCGGCGATCGCCGCGGCGTGATAGGCACCGAAAGTCAGCCCATGTAGCAATTGGGCGAGGATCATGACGACCGCCGACTCGACGCCCCAGCCGATCAGGAGAAAACGCAGGATGGCAGCGGCAAAGCTCGCCAGCAACAGGACACGCAGCGAGTAACGCCTGCTCAGCCTGGTCATCAGCATGAAAACGACGATTTCCGCGAGCACACCCAGCGACCACAGTCCGCCGACCTCGGCCTTGCTGTAACCATGGTTGGCCAGATGGATGGAATAGAAGACATAGAGCGCACCATGCGCGGCCGACATCGCAAAGCAGGCCGCGAGCAGCGCCCGCACCCGCGGCTGACGCAGAATGTCGGCGACCGGCAGGCTGTCATGGGAATGCGGCATCGCCGGAACGTCCGGCAGGACCACGGCCAACGCCAGAATCCCGGCCAGGATGCCCCAGCACACCCAGAGCAGGCCATCGAGCGGCAGGATGTCGAGCACGGCACCGGTGCCCGTCACGGCGACGATGAAGCCGATCGACCCCCACAGGCGGATGCGGCTATAGCGCCCGCGCTCCTCGCGCAGGTGGTCGAAAGTCAGCGTCTCGACCAGCGGCAACGCGGCGCTCCAGAAGAAGGCGATGACCGCCATCGCAACGAGCATCCCGGGCAGTTTGTCGAGCCAGAAGAAAGCGGTAAACCCGGCCAGCCCGGCCAGCGCTGCCAGCCGGATGATGAGCATGCGCCGGCCGAAGCGATCGGCCAGCCAGCTCCAGAGATTGGGGCCGAACAGGCGCATCAACTGCATCTGGGACATCAGCAGGCCGATGTCCCAGGCAGAAAAATTCAGTGACTGGAGATAGAGCCCGAAATAGGGCGAGAAAGCGCCAATGAAGGCGAAATAGAAGAAGTAGTAGCCCGAGAGGCGCCAGTAAGGCAAAACGTGCATCCGGCAATTCTACCGGATGCACCGTCGGGCAATAGGCCGATCAGGCCCTGGCGGCTTGCTGGCCGGCGCGGAAGGCAAGCAGCATGTGGTACAGCTCGTCCTTGAGCTTGACGCGCTGCTTCTTCATGTCTTCGATGGTGAAATCGGCCACAGGCATGTCGTGCTCTTCCAGGTCTTCGACCTTGCCGGTCAGGCGATGGTAGCTGGCAAACAGCGTGGCGAAGTGGGCATTACCAGCCTTCAGCGCGTCAATCGCGTCATTGAATTCCGGAAATTCGTGATGGAGATCGTGATGATCGACTTGCATGAAACTCTCCCTGTGACGACAATTTCGCTCGATGAGCGGCAAAAAAGCTCAAGATTTTACGCGATTTTTCTCGGAATGCGCGGCGTCTGGCAGACGACGTCCCCACATTGCGCCCGGTGCCGCAACGCGTGATCCATCAAGACCAGCGCCAGCATGGCCTCGGCAATCGGCGTCGCGCGGATGCCGACACAGGGATCGTGCCGCCCCTCGGTGGCCACCGTGATGGCCTCGCCATGACGATTGATCGAGCGCCGCGCCTGGGCGATCGACGAAGTCGGCTTGATTGCCATATTGACGACAATCTCCTGCCCGGTCGAAATGCCGCCGAGAATGCCGCCGGCGTGGTTGGTAACAAATCCCTGCGGTGTCATTTCGTCGCTGTGCTCGCTGCCCTTTTGTGCCACGGAAGCAAAACCGGCACCAATTTCGACGCCCTTGACTGCGTTGATACCCATCATCGCATAGGCAATCTCGGCATCCAGCCGGTCATAAACCGGCTCGCCCCAGCCTGGTGGCACGCCAGTCGCGGCGACGGTGATTTTCGCTCCCACCGAATCCAGCGACTTGCGCAGGTTGTCCATGTAGCTTTCGAGTTGCGGCACGATCCCCGCGTTGGGCGCGAAGAACGCATTGCCCGCAATGTCGTCGGCCGAAACGAAGGGAATCTCGATCGGCCCGAGCGCACTCATCCAGCCGCGAATGCTGACGCCGTGCCGCTCGCGTAGCCACTTGCGGGCAATTGCCCCGGCGGCCACGCGTACCGCCGTCTCGCGCGCCGAGGAACGGCCGCCACCGCGATAATCGCGAAAGCCGTATTTCTGGGTGTAGGTATAGTCCGCGTGTCCGGGCCGGAAGGTGTCGGCGATGTTGCCGTAGTCCTTGCTGCGCTGGTCCTGGTTGCGGATCAACAGCGCAATTGGCGTGCCAGTGGTCTTGCCTTCGAACACCCCGGAGAGAATTTCGACGGCATCCGGTTCGCGGCGCTGTGTCACATGGCGCGAAGTGCCCGGCTTGCGCCGATCCAGTTCCGCCTGGATGTCGGCGGCGCACAGTTCAAGTCCGGGCGGACAGCCATCGACCACGCAGCCGATTGCCGGGCCGTGCGATTCGCCAAAGGATGTAACGGTAAACAGGGTGCCAAAAGTATTGCCGGACATGGGGAAGGTCGGTCTGGAATGGGAAGTGCAAGTCTATCATGCCGGGCAAAGACGCCCCTTCGGGGAAGTTGACCGCAACCATACTCGGCGATCGGACCCGGTCAGCTCTGCGGCTCGTCCGGCCAGTTCTTGATGTAGTTCTTGAGCATCCGGTTCTCGAAGCTCTGCTCCTCGAGCACTGCCTTGGCCAGGTCGTGCAGCGAGATGACGCCCATCAGCGTATTGCCATCCATTACCGGCAAGTAGCGCGAGTGCCGATCGATCATCAGGCGGCGCAATTCATTTGCCTCCATGTCGGGAAAGGCAGTCACCGGATCCCGCACCATGACCTCGCCGACCGTCATCCCCGCCGGGGACGAGCCATGTCCCTTGAGCGCCAGCAAGACCTCGCGAAAAGTCAGCAGGCCGGCGATCTTTCCGGATTCCATGACCACCAGCGATCCGACGTCGAACTCCGCCATGGTATCGATGGCCGTCACTAGCGGCTGCCCGGGCGTCGCGGTGTACAGCGTGCCACCGTTGAGCTCCTTGAGCTGGATGATCTCCCTGACCTGCATGATGTCTCTCCGGAATTTTTTGTTTATTGAATGGCGATGTTAGAGCATCCAGAGGCTTTGGGGAAGCACTTGCATTGGCGCGTCCGGCGGCAGCCTAAAAAGGCTAAATCCCGAAAGTTGCTGGGTTTTCCCCCAACGAATTCGAATGAAACTTATGGCATCGGTACTTGTCTTTTGTCATATGAATATATAGTATTACAACTATTACCTAAGTCATATAACGCTAGGATGCTTGGGTAAGCTCACCACACTAGCGGATGGAGAGTCAAAGATGTCAAACCTGAAAGCCGTCGAAAAAATTGACGCCCGGGAAATCCGTCGCAAGCTCGGCCTCAACCAGCAGCAGTTCTGGTCAACGCTGGGCGTTACCCAAAGCGGCGGCTCCCGCTACGAAAGCGGTCGCAACATGCCCAAGCCGGTACGCGAGTTGCTGCGTCTGGTACACGTCGAGCAGATCGACATCAAGTCGATCAAGCGCGAGGACTGGGACGTGATCGAGTACCTGAAGGCCCAGGAACCCGATCTGTACAAGTCGCTCAAGAAATCGGCGCGCAGCAAGGGTCGGAAAGCAGCCTGAAAATCGGCCTGAAAAGGCCGTCGACCGCGCCACGCAGCAAGTCCGTTCGGGGGGCGACAGAGGGCATTACGGGGAAACCAAAACCCGGATGCCCGTCTTTTCCTGGATCTCCGCCGCGAATTTTTCCATCTCCTCGGCGTCGATGCGCTGCAGACGGGGTGCTGCCGGTTGCATCGACGGCCGCGCCAGGCCGTAAAGATGAACTCCCGCCAGTCGGGAAGCCACGGGTGCGAGCAAGGCGCAATAGGCATCGCGGGCCGCCGCATCCGGCGCAATACCGTCCAGCGCAAACCAGCAGGTCTGAACCCAGGTCGTGGCCAGAGCCGCGCAGCGGCTCAGATTGTCGCGAATCTTCCCGGCGTCCATCGGCACGCCATTGATCGTCTCGACTTCGGCCGGCATCGCCCGATCGACCTTGAACCACACCTCGCCGCCCAGTTCGCCAAGCACGCGGATACCATCCCGCACCCCTGGGCGATGCAACAGGCTGCCGTTGGTGATCAGGCGCACCGGCAGCTTGCCGGCCAGTCCATGCCGCTGCAGAACGCGCCGCACCGCCTGGACCGCTTCGGGAAACTCGGCGGCACTCGTCGGCTCGCCGTTTCCGGAAAACGCTATGTCCATCAGGCGCCGCGCTTCGGCAGGCACCTCACGCGACATGAAGTCGCCGTGCAACGCGTCATCGAGAAAACTATCCAGTTCGCGTTCCAGAAGGTCGAGATCGATCGGTGGCGGTCCGCCGCGGGTCAGATTTTCGACCTGACAATAGACACATGCCCAGTTGCAGGCATTATTGACATTCAGGTTGATGCCCACCGAAACACCGCCCGCCCGGCGTGAAATCACGGGGTAGACATAGCGCAGTCCGGCACTGTCGCGACGGTGGTCTTCAATGGTCAGCATGCGCCCATTGTATAATCCGCGACCACTCAAGAGACGAATCCGCCATGTTGATTACCCGCCGCCTCGAATTCGACGCGGGCCACCGCATCCCCGATCACCGCAGCCAGTGCCGTCATCTGCACGGCCATCGCTACATCATCGAGATCACGCTGTCGGGAAACATCATCGACAAGGCCGGCGACGCAGCCAACGGGATGGTGATGGATTTCTCCCAGGTCAAGGATCTGGCCAAGGAGCATCTGGTCGATGCATGGGATCACGCCTTTCTGGCGTATTCCGGCGACAGTGCAATCGTCGACTTCCTGAATTCGCTGCCCGGCCACAAGACGGTCATCCTCGACCGGGTGCCGACGGCGGAAAACCTGGCGCGTATCGCTTTTGACCGTTTGAACACGGTCTACCGCGACACCTACGGCAATCACCTGCAACTGGAGCGCATTCGCCTCTACGAAACGCCCAATTGCTGGGCCGACGCGCTGCGTTCAGCCAGCGACTGAGGCCAACTCGCCCGAACCTGGAACGGCTATTTCATCAGCCCGTTCAATACCGACTGAACATCTGCCGTCGTCCACTCGCCACGTGCGCCGGCCGGGGTATCCGGCGTATTCGGGAAATTGACGAAAGCGACCTGACTGCCGTTCTGGCGGCGGAAGTTGTGCTGGCCGTTGATCATGATCAGTATGGGAACATGACCGGAAAGTCCGGCGGCCTGCATCCGCTTCACACCTTCCGGACTCTCGATATCAATTTCCTTGAGCTGAATCCTGCTTCCCTGCTTCGCCAGCCACTCGCGTAGCGGCTGCAGCGCAGCGCGCACCGGTGGATGCGGCATGGCGATGATTTCAACCGTCGGCGGCTGCGCGGCAGAGACCTGACCGGCGCTGTAGGCCAGGGCCGAGCAAAGCGCGACCGCAAGAAAACTCCTGCGTCCATTCATATTTTTCCTTACTTGCAGTTGTTATGGAGCTTCCACATCTCGGCATGGCCCATCGCCACCGCCCAGTCGGGTGGCGTGCAACTGCCGTCGTTCGCCACTTTGTCCGTGCCTGCAGCCGCTACGACCGCCTCCTCCAGCGGGGGAAAATAACGGTCGGCGACAAGCACCATGGTTCCAAGGAAAGCCAGAACGATGACCGCATGGGCGAACCCCGTCCGCTGGCTGTCATGGCGCGTCATGACCTCACAGACCCCGCCCGGGCAGTGTTGCGCCTGCCGGCGGGAACCCAGGTTGTAAATCTTGCAGGCCAGGCAGATACCGAACGCGCTCTCGAAAAACATCAGTATCAGACAGGTCGCGCAGACAACCAGGTTGATCGGGCCGATCACGCTGTTGAGCACGATCAGGTAGAACATGACGATGGCCAATACCCAAGCGACCGCCCAGGCAAACCGCTTCTGCGGCGCTCCAGCCCACTCCGGTGCCTGATGGCGAACCGCGAAGCGCCCGAGGATCATGCTCGGCGCAAATCGCGGGCTGATGAAAATGCGGATCGAGAAGTCGATCAGAAAGGCGATCACGAAAATCCGGGTCAGACGAAAATTGCCCATGAGCCAGGAATTCATGAACGAAACGAGCGCGAAGAAAAACAGGATGCCGGCGGCCGCCCGAACTTCGCGCTCGTTGAGCACCGGCACTTCGTAGCCGTCCACGGTGTCACCGAAACTGAAAATCCTGCTCATTGCCACCCTCGTCAATCCCGCCATCACTGTCTGACAGTCACGCACACCCGCTGGTGAAGCGCAGACCCTTGGGCAGGTCCAGCCCGCCTTGCCATTTCCTGTCGCAGTATGTCGAAACCAGGCAACAACGGATATGATTGTAGTCATATGAACACAAATTCTTCCGCTCAACCGCAAGGGTCGCGGGCAAACCAGGCCCCGGTCATTGCCGGCGTGGAGCCCGTCCTGCGACGTCTATCGGCAGGAAGCCTCCTGTTGCGTCAGGGCGAAAAGAGCGTCGGCATGTTCTTCCTGACGTCCGGCAGATTACGCATGCAGCGCGTAACACCCGACGGCGGCATGGTCACGCTGCATGTCGTCCGGCCCGGCGAAACATTCGCCGAAGCCTCGTTGTTCGCCGACAGTTACCAGTGCGACATCATCGCCGAATCCGATGCCGCGGTCTGGCTCTATCCGAAAGTGGATCTGACGCGACGCCTGCGCGAAAACCCGGACAGCCTGTGGGAACTCACCTCAGGACTGGCGCGTAGTCTGCATGGAATGCGGCTGCGCTATGAACTCAAGCAGATACGTTCCGCACCGGAACGCGTCCTGCAGTATCTGCGATTGCGTGACGACGGCACGGGCGTCTATCACGCCTCCGGAACACTGAAGGAAATGGCCACCGAACTGGGCCTGACTCACGAAGCGCTCTATCGGGCGCTAGCAACCCTGGAACGGCAGAAGCGCATACGCCGAAACGGTGGCGATTTGCAAATAATGAGCAATCGCCGGAACGATCCGTTTCAGACCCCGGACAGTGCTGATTAATTCCAAGTCATAGGGAAATTTGGCGGGTCCGGTGAGATTCGAACTCACGATGGGTTTCCCCACGCCGGTTTTCAAGACCGGTGCATTCAACCGCTCTGCCACAGACCCGAGGGGCAGAATGATAGCATGGCGTCAGACAGAATTACCTGACCAATCAAGTCAACAATCTATTGAAACTTTGGGCCGGCTCCATTAGTCTTATCGCAAGTATCAACTACGAAAGAGAGACTCCGCATGCAAACTGACTTCCAAGTCGCTGGTCAAGGTTCCCGGGAACTTGCATTCCAGCAGAACCGTGTTCTGCGCAATACCTACATGCTGCTCGGCTTGTCCATGGTGCCGACGGTCATCGGCGCACTGGTCGGCATCCAGATGCAGTTCAGCTTCCTGGCGGGTAGCCCGTTCATCGCCTTCATGCTGTTCCTCGGCATCGCCTGGGGCTTCATGTGGGGCATCGAGAAGAACAAGGACAGCGGCCTCGGCGTTGCGCTATTGCTCGGCTTCACCTTCTTCATGGGCCTGATGCTGTCGCGCATCCTGCAGGTCGCCCTCGGCTTCTCCAATGGCGGATCGATGATCGCGCTGGCCGCAGGCGGCACCGGCGCCATCTTGGTGACGATGGCGACGATCGCCTCGGTCAGCAAGCGCGACTTCAGCGGCATGGGCAAGTTCCTGTTCGTCGGGATGATCGTTGTCCTGCTGGCTGCGGTCGCCAACATCTTCTTCCAGATTCCCGCGCTGTCGCTGACCATCGCCGCTGTTGTCGTGGTTCTGTTTTCGGCCTACATCCTCTATGACATCAGCCGCATCGTTCAAGGTGGTGAAACCAACTACATCTCGGCGACGCTCGCGGTCTACCTCGATATCTACAACGTTTTCGTCAGCCTGCTGCAGTTGATCATGGCCTTTACCGGCGAGCGCGACTGATCATTCTGGCCTTGCACCACAGGGCGGCGACGGCCGCCCTTTTTTATGTCACCGGCCCCGCCGGTGACGGTATCCACTGCGGACATGCCTTCTCGAAAACCGCGATCGACTCGACATGCCCGGTATGCGGGAACATGTTCACGACACCCGCCGCCTTGAACGCATAGCCCTTCTCACCGATCAGTACCGCGGCATCGCGGGCCAGCGTCGCGGGATTGCATGAAACGTAAACAATACGCCGCGGTCCATCCTCGCCTATCGCGTTGACCACCTCGATCGCCCCCTCGCGCGGCGGGTCGATCAGCATCTTGTCGAAGCGCCCGAGCGCAGCCAGTGATTCCGGCGTGCATTCGAACAGATTCGCCACGCCGAATTCGACACCATCAGCGAGGCCGTTGGCGACCGCACTTTCACGCCCGCGCTCGACCATTGCCTGGCTGCCCTCCACCCCCACCACCGAGGCGCCGGAACGCGCGATCGGCAGCGTAAAGTTGCCCATCCCGCAGAACAGGTCGGCAATCCGTTCGCCGGGCCGGGGATCGAGAAGGCGCAGCGCACGGCGCACGAGAACACGATTGACCGCATGATTGACCTGGGTGAAATCGGTCGGCTTGAATTCCAGCTCCAGCGCGAATTCCGGCAGCCGGTACGAAAGAGGCGGACCAGGCAGGGGATAAAAGCGATAGACGGTATCCGGCCCCTTGGGTTGCAGGTAGAACACCACGTCGTGCCGTTCCGCGAACTGGCGCAACAATTCCTCGTCCCGCGTATTCAGCGGCTCGAGAATACGCAGCACCAGCGCGGTACACTGCTCGCCGACCGCCACTTCGATCTGTGGCAGGCGATCCGGAATGGACAAGCCGGCTATCAACTCGCGCAACGGCAGCAACAGGTCCGAGACATGCGGCGGCAGGATGGCACAGGAACGCATGTCGGCAATGTAACTGCTGCGCCGCTCATGAAAGCCGACCAGCACTCCGCCTTTTTTCGGGACATTGCGCACGCCAAGGCGTGCCCGATGGCGATAGCCCCACGGCGCCCCCTGAATCGGCGGCAGCATCTGTTCCGCCCGCGCGCGACCGATATGCCAGAGGCTGTCCTCGAGAACCCGCTGCTTCGCGGCAACCTGCCCCGACGGTTCGAGATGCTGCATGGCACACCCGCCGCAGACACCGAAATACTCGCAATGCGGCCTGACTCTGGAAACCGAACCGGAAATCACATTGACCAGATGCGCCAGTTCATATCTGGGCTTTCTCCGGAAGCTGGCGTACTCTACAATTTCACCAGGTAGAGCACCATCGACGAAAACTGTCTTGCCTTCCAGGCGCGTGATTCCACGGGCCTCGTGATCCAGCGATTCGATGATACCGATCGGCATGAGCAACTCCGGCAAAAAGCGCAAATTTTAACAATGGACTAAACTTCAGACCATGTCTCGCGAACTATTTACCTCCTGGGCCGACTACCAGTCAGCGATCGATCACCTTCTTTCCCTGGCCGCCAAGCGGATCTGGATCTACGACGAAGACCTCGGCATGCTCCACCTTGAGACCGCCGAACGTATTGAGATGCTGAAGCGACCTCTGGCTTCAACGCGCCAAGACTGTCTGCGTATCGCGCTGCGCAACACGGCCCCGCTGCAGCAGCGCCAGCCACTGGTACAGCGATTGCTGGCAATGCACAGCCACAACAGTGCCGCCCAACAAACACCCGAACAGCTGAACCACCTTCGCGATTCGATGATTCTCGTAGACGATGTGCACGCATTGATCCGCTTCGACCGGGATCAGGCGCGCAGCAAGCTGCTGATCGACGAACCCGAGGAAGTCATGCCTTACCGCCGACGCTTCGAGGAAATATGGGCTGAAGGTGGAATACCGGTCGCGACCACCACACTGGGCCTGTAAGTCAGCTCCCTTTGGTGCAGCGTAGCTTTCATGCGCCGGCTTCAAAAATTGATATAATGAACATTGATCGCTTTAAAGATCATCGATTTTTGCCTCACTTTTTCTTCTTGTCGATAAGGAAATTCCAATGAATAAGTCAATTCTCGTTGCTGCTCTTGTTGCTGTCGCCCTGACCGCCTGTGGTAAGAAGGAAGAGCCGAAGGCTGTTGCGCCTGCACCGGCTGCACCGCAAGCTGGCATGTCCGGCATGCAAGGCATGCAAGGTATGGCCGCTCCCCAGGCTGGCATGGCCGGCATGGAAGCCGCAAAGCCCGCCGAGCAAGCTGGCATGGCCGGCATGCAAGGTATGGCCGCTCCCCAGGCTGGCATGGCCGGCATGGAAGCCGCCAAGACCGATGCAGGCCAGGCTGGCGTTGCTGCCCCGCAAGCTGGCATGGCCGGCATGGAAGCCAAGAAGTAATTTTCGGTTTTCACTGGAAGCGGGGCTGCGGCCCCGCTTTTTTGTTGACCTTCAGACCAGGTGACGCCAGTCGAATCCTGCCTCCTGACAGGCCACTCCGATGCGCTCATCGGCGCACCCAAGCGCTGTTGCCAAAGCCCTGACCGCCAGCGACGGGTGATTGTTCTGTTCGCTCAGATGCGCCGCGACAAGGTGTTGCAGCCGGCTTGCGTCGATTTCCCGCAGCAGGTCCGCCGCCGCACCGTTCTCCAGATGACCGAGTCGGCCGGCGATACGCCGCTGCAATGACAGCGGATAGCTCGATGTAGCCAGCATGCCCGCATCGTGATTGCATTCGAGAATCAGTCCATCGACTCCTGAAAGCATTTCGCACATGTGTCGGGTGATCTCGCCGGCGTCGGTCAGCAGGCCGAGGCGACAGTTGCCGTCCGAAAATACGAACTGAAGCGGCTCGCGTGCGTCATGCGGCACCGGAAACGGCTGAACCTCAAGCATCTCGACACAAAACGCGGCATGGCTGTCGATGATCCGCAGATCGACGCCTCGCGCAGCGGATCGACAGGCCGACGACGTCCCGTGGCTGAGCCAGACCGGCAGTCCATGACGCCGGGCAAATGGAAATACGCCACCGACGTGGTCGCCGTGTTCATGGGTAACCAGAATGCCCGTCAGGTGTTCCGGACCCCGCCCCAGACGGGCAAGTCGCCTGACTGTCTCGCGCTGGCCAAAGCCGCAATCGACCATCAGGCAGGTGGCGCCGCTCTCGACCAGCAGCGCATTCCCCGCGCTGCCGCTGCCAAGCGACGCAAAACTTATCACTGCAACTGCTGATAGAGCAGATCGAGAATTTTCTTCGCGGTTTCCGACTTGTCCGTCCCGCCCTCACTCGAAAGCACCTGAACCACGGAGTTCTGCCCGGATTCGCTGACGTGGATGCGATAAGGCACCTTGGCATTGGCGATCGGGTCGGAAGAACTCTTCCAGAAGCTCAGCTTGTCGAGCCAACCACTGTTCTTCTTGAGGCTGGCATCGGTATCGACGTAGCGGACGAAATAGAGACCCTTGGAGCGGTCGCGGTCCTCGACCGTGAAGCCTACGCGGTCGAGCGCCAGACCGACGCGGCGCCAGGCGCGATCGAAACGCTCGTAGACTTCAAGCGTTCCCGTGCCGTCGTTGTTGCTGGCGAGCTTGGCGCGCGGTTCCGCCTTGCTGCCGGCTGCCGCAAGACCGGCCTCGGCGCGCTGATTTTCGGCGCCCAGGCGGACCATCATGCGGCGCAGCATCTCGGCCTCGAGTTCGGGATCGGCGGCCCGCGGCTGCCAACGGGTGTCATCCTTGGCGGATGAGGTATAAACCTCTTCCATGCCGCGGTGGCTGATGAAGATATCGGTCGTCCCTGGTTCCGCGCCAGGTTCGAAGCGCGTCCTGAACTTGTCGCGCTCACCGGTCGAGTAGACCGAGTCGAGGAACTTGCCGACCGTATTGCGAATGATGTCGTCGCCGATCTTGGCGCGATTTTCAGCCCAATCGGTTTCCATCACGCCGGCATCGGGGCGTTCGATGACGACGATGAAGCCGGATTCCTGCCAGAAGTCCTTGACCGGGCTCCACAATTTGTCAGCCGGCGCGGTCACGACCAGCCAGCGCTGGTTGCCGGAACGCTCGACGCGAATCTTTTCGACAGTGGGCAACACCACCGAATTCTTCGCCTGCGCGGCCGGCGTGCGATCCGAGGAATAAGCCGAGAAGGTTGCGCTGCCCTTGCCCGCCGCATCCGGAACCGCGTAGCGATCGTCACGGGAGATCTGCGAGAGATCCGGCGGAACTTCCAGCGTCGGCACCTTGCCCGACGACTTGTAATCAATCTTCTTGGAATCCGGAAGGATGTCGCTGACGCTGCTGCAACCTGCCGCGACAACACCCAGGACTGCCAGCGCCAGGCTGGAAAGCCGATAATTCATATTCACTCCGTCAGGCAATGACGCCAGCCAGGCGCATGGCGGCAAGCACACGGCCCTGATTGGCTTCGGATAGCGGGGTCAGTGGCAAACGAATGCCGCCCGGCATCAAGCCGAGCTGCTGCACAGCCCACTTGACCGGAATCGGATTCGCCTCGCAGAAAAGATCGCGATGCAGGCCGAGCAGCTTGAACTGGATTTCACGCGCCCGGGCGACATCGCCCGCCGCGGCGGCGACGCACATTTCGTGCATCAGGCGCGGCGCCACGTTGGCGGTGACCGAGATGTTGCCGTGAAAGCCGAGCATGATCGACGCGACACAGGTCATGTCGTCGCCGCTGTACAGGGCGAAGTCCTTGGGCGCGCGGGCGATCAGGTCGCAGGCGCGATCAAGGTTGCCAGTTGCATCCTTGACGCCGACGATGCCTGGCACCTGGGCGAGACGTAGGATGGTGTCGTTGGCCATGTCGGCCACGGT
>DATIUN010000187.1:0-3859 GCA_035466795.1 Azonexus sp.
GAAAGCGATCCTTCACGCATCAAGGATGCGTTGATTCGTCAGGCCTACAATCCGGTACGCTGGGTCGAGACCATCCAGAAAATGGCAGCAATTGGCGTGTCGACCGTGGCGGAATGCGGTCCGGGCAAGGTACTGGCCGGCCGGACCAAGCGTTGCGCCGACGGCGTTACCGGCATTGCGCTGGCCGACGCCGCCGCCATCGAAGCCAATCTCGGACTGGAATAAGCGATGCTGAACGACAAGATTGCACTGGTCACCGGCGCTACCCGCGGAATCGGCCGCGCCATCGCACTCGAACTCGGCAAACTGGGGGCTACGGTGATCGGCACGGCAACCAGCGCGGATGGTGCCGGAAAAATCTCCGCTTATCTCACCGAGGCCGGTATCAAGGGGCGGGGCATTTGTCTGGACGTCTGCGACGCGGGCCAGACCGACGCAGTGCTTGGCGAACTGGCCAAGGAATTTGGCGCGATCACGGTGCTGGTCAATAACGCTGGCATCACCCGTGACAATCTGTCGCTGCGCATGAGCGACGACGACTGGGACGCGGTCATCGATACCAACCTGAAGGCGGTCTTCCGCATGTCGCGCGGCGTCATGCGCGGCATGATGAAGGCCCGTTTCGGGCGCATCGTCAATATCACCTCGGTGGTCGGCTATTCTGGCAATGCCGGGCAGGCCAACTATTGCGCGGCGAAGGCCGGGGTGGCCGGGATGAGCCGTTCGCTGGCCCGCGAACTGGGTAGCCGCAACATCACGGTCAACTGTGTTGCGCCCGGCTTTATCGCCACCGACATGACGCACGCCTTGACCGAAGAGCAGAAGGCAGCCATGCTGGCATCGATTCCACTCGGTCGCGCCGGCACGCCCGAGGATGTTGCAGGTGCCGTCGGCTTTCTTGTATCACCGGCTGCCGCCTATGTCACGGGTACGACCGTGCATGTAAACGGCGGCATGTTCATGGATTGATTTCCCGAAGCCCCGGCTTTTGGTAAACTAGTCACGTTTTTTTCGAACCCCTGAGGGGAAGGAGTTTTTCTAATGGATAACATCGTAGAGCGCGTCAAGAAGATTGTCGCCGAACAACTGGGCGTTAATGAAGCGGACATCAAGAACGAGTCCTCCTTTGTGGACGATCTTGGCGCGGATTCGCTGGATACCGTCGAACTGGTAATGGCCCTCGAAGAGGAATTCGAGTGCGAGATTCCCGACGAGCAGGCCGAGAAGATCACCACGGTCCAGCAGGCGGTCGATTTCATCCTCGCCAACAAGAAGTAATCCATTTCCGTAGATCCCGACAAGGCCGGCCCCATGGCCGGCCTTGCCACATTTGCATTCGGAGTTCACCTTGGCACGTCGCAGAGTCGTAATCACCGGTCTGGGTCTTGTTAGCCCGGTCGGAAATACCGTCGAAGAAGGCTGGCAGAACATTCTGGCTGGCCGCTCCGGCATTGCCCATGTCACCAAGTTCGATACCGCCGCTTTCCCGGTACAAATTGCCGGTGAGGTCAGGAACTTCGATATCACCAGTTATATTTCGGCCAAGGACGCGCGCCGCATGGATACCTTTATCCATTACGGCATGGCGGCGGGGATTCAGGCGGTACGTGATGCCGGTCTGGACAAGGAAAACGTCGCCGACCTCGAGCGCGTCGGCGTGGCGATCGGTTCCGGCATCGGCGGCCTGCCGCTGATCGAGGCGACCAAGGAAGAATATATGGCCGGCGGCCTGCGCAAGGTATCGCCGTTTTTCGTGCCGGGTTCGATCATCAACATGATTTCCGGCAACCTGTCGATCATGTACGGCTTCAAGGGTCCCAACATCGCCTTGGTAACCGCCTGTACGACCGGCACCCATTCGGTTGGCGAGGCAGCACGCATCATCGAATATGGCGACGCTGACATCATGGTGGCCGGCGGCGCTGAATCCACCGTTTCTCCGCTTGGCATGGGCGGCTTCTGCGCCGCCCGCGCGCTGTCCACCCGCAACGATGACCCGACGACCGCCAGCCGGCCGTGGGACAAGGATCGCGACGGTTTCGTCCTCGGTGAAGGCGCCGGTTGCATGGTGCTGGAAGAGTATGAACACGCCAAGGCACGTGGTGCGAAGATCTACGCCGAAGTTGCCGGTTACGGCATGAGCGCCGATGCCTACCACATGACACAGCCGGCTGAGAGCGGCGACGGCGCCCGGCGCTGCATGGTCGCCGCGCTGAAGAATGCCGGCCTTTCGCCGTCGGATATCCAGTACGTCAACGCCCATGGCACCTCGACGCCGCTGGGTGACGTGGCGGAGACGATGGCGGTCAAGGGCGCTTTCGGTGATGTCGTCAAGAACGTGGTGGTCAATTCCACCAAGTCGATGACCGGTCACCTGCTCGGTGCGGCCGGCGGTATCGAAGCGGTGTTCACCGCGCTGGCGATTCACCACCAGATTTCGCCGCCGACCATCAACATTTTCAATCAGGACGAGCGCTGCGACCTCGACTATTGCGCAAACAAGGCACGTCCGATGAAGATCGATGCCGCGCTTTCGAATTCGTTCGGTTTTGGCGGCACCAACGGCACGGTAGCGTTCAAGCGCGTCTGATACCGCATACTGCCAGCGATAGCCGGTAAGGAACGGTGCAGTTTCCGATAATCATCGGGCTGCGCCGTTCGCGCTTTCTGGACGGTGCGCTTATGGCGACGACCTGCATCGGGCTAGTGGCGATTGCACTCGTGCCCTGGCCGCCGCCCATTTCCTTCATTCTTGGTATCGCGACCGTATTTTTCGCGATCTTTGTAGCGCGCGCATTGACGCCGCGTATTCGCGCCTTGCGCATCGACCACGACGGCGCCATCGGTTGTCAGTCGATCGGAAAGTCCGAGTTTTCGCCTGCGCGCCTGCTGCCCGGTGCGACGGCGCATCCGTGGCTGACCGTTCTGCGTCTTGCTCATGAGCACGTTGTCTATCGACTGGTGATCGCCCCGGATTCGGCAACGCCTGAGGAACTCCGGCGCTTGCGCGTCTGGTTGCGCTGGCGCGCAGAGGTCAGCGGCGGAGCCGGCGACCCCTGAGAACCGTGTTTTTCGCTTGCGGCAGCATTTCCGGATAGTCGCGCGAGAAGTGCAGGCCACGACTTTCCTTGCGCTGCATCGCACAGCGGACGATGAGATCGGCTGTCGCTACCAGATTGCGCAGTTCGATCAGGTCATGGCTGACCCGGAAGTTGGCATAAAACTCTTCAATTTCCCGCATCAGCAGGCGAATGCGGTGCTGGGCCCGCTTGAGGCGCTTGTTGGTACGGACGATTCCGACGTAATCCCACATGAAACGGCGCAATTCGTCCCAGTTGTGTGAAATGACAACTTCCTCGTCGGCATCGGTAACCCGGCTTTCATCCCATTGCGGCAAGCGGGGAAGGGCATCGGTTTTGCTGCCCAGAATGTCGTTGACCGCAGCCTCGGCAAAAACCAGGCATTCGAGGAGCGAGTTCGAGGCCAGGCGATTGGCGCCATGCAGACCGGTGCAGGAGGCTTCGCCGGCAACATAGAGGCCGGGCAGGTCGGTGCGTCCGCGCAAATCGCTGACGATGCCGCCGCAGGTATAGTGGGCTGCAGGCACAACGGGAATTGGCTCGCTGGCGATATCGATGCCCAATTCCAGACAGCGGGCATGGATATTCGGGAAGTGGGTCCGGATGAATTCCTCGCCTTTGTGCGCGATGTCCAGATACACGCAGTCGAGGCCGCGTTTTTTCATTTCGAAGTCGATGGCGCGGGCGACGATGTCGCGCGGTGCGAGTTCGGCACGCTCATCATGATCCGGCATGAAGCGGGTGCCGTCGGGTAGACGGAGCAGGCCGCCTTCGCCGCG
>DATIUN010000188.1:0-3820 GCA_035466795.1 Azonexus sp.
ACGCCCGTGATGTCGGAAGGATTGTCTCGGTCGTGCAGTTCCTGTATCCGCTCGACCACCTGGGTCAGCAGCGGGTTGATATGGACAAAGCCCTCGCTGTGCCCGGCGCCCGCCTCGGCGATCTTGAATATCTTGGACTCAGCTTCATCGAGCAGCGATTCGGCATCCCGCCCAAGCGGATTCAGCGCATCGGCGGCAATCTCGTCAGCCGTCGCCACCAGTTGCCGCAACACCGAACGCTCGCGAACGATCTCCGCGTAACGCCTGATATTGGCGGCCGATGGGGTATTCGCCGCAAGTTCGCCGAGATAGGCGAGGCCACCGGTTTGATCGCCCTCCCCGGCCGCATCGAGAGCCTCGGCAACGGTGACGACATCCGCCGGTTTGGCGTGTTCCAGCAGCTTGCGGATCTGCCGGAAAATCCGCCGGTGCTCGTCGCGATAGAAATCGCCGTCCGCGACCAGATCGCCGATCCTGTCCCAGGCCTGATTGTCGAGCAGCAGGCCGCCGAGCACCGACTGCTCGGCCTCGATGGAGTGCGGTGGCACACGAAGCTGGTCGAGTGCTGAATCGGCAATTCTGGGCTTTGGCGGACGCTGGTTCATGGCCGGTAGTGTAAATTAAAAAGGCCCCGCTTCCGCGAGGCCTTCCCGTGTGTGCAGCAGCCGAAATTACTCGGCGACAACCGCCACGGTAATGTTGGCCAGCACGTCGGTGTGCAGCGCGACGTCGAGCGGGAACTCGCCGATCGCCTTGAGCGGACCGTCCGGCATGCGAATGGCAGCCTTGTCGATCTCGAAGCCGGCGGCCTTCAGCGCATCGGCGATATCGGCATTGCCGACGGAACCGAACAGGCGGCCATCCATGCCGGCCTTGCGGGCGACGGAAACGGAGAGACCGGCCATCTTGTCGGCAACGCCCTGGGCAGCTGCGAGCTTTTCAGCGGCGGCCTTTTCCAGTTCAGCGCGGCGCGCTTCGAATTCGGCCATGGCGGCCGGCGTGGCACGCTTGGCCATGCGCTGCGGGATCAGGAAATTGCGGGCGTAGCCGTCCTTGACCTTGACGATGTCGCCGAGGTTACCGAGATTGACCACCTTGTCGAGCAGAATGATTTGCATTTTTCGTCTCCTCGCTTATTGATGGTTGTCGGTGTAAGGCAGCAGGGCCATGAAGCGGGCGCGCTTGATCGCGGTGCCCAGTTGGCGCTGATAGCCAGCCTTGGTGCCGGTCAGGCGAGCCGGCATGATCTTGGCGTTTTCCTGGATGAATTCCTTCAGGACATCCACATCCTTGTAGTCGATCTGTTCGACTTTTTCCGCCGTGAAGCGGCAGAACTTGCGGCGCTTGAAGAGACCGCCACCGCGTTTCTTTTTCTTGTCGTCATCCTTCTTCTTGAAGAATCGAGCCATTTCCATTTCCTTCCAAAAATTCGATTGTATTCACATGCAGCACGGGCGTTTTGCTGTTGCGACTTTTGGCAGCGAGAAATCCGGTCAACTTGACTGCCCCGCCGAGGGGTGCTGCCTGCAGCCAGCGGGCGGGTTCGCCCAGGGCCAGAACAGCAATTTCCACTTCTACCAGGCGTTCTGTACCGCTTTCAGTCTGCGTGGATCCGTGTTGCAGTCGTCCTTCGCTGACTGGCACGCCGGCCGGGGTGTAGCGCAAGGCTTTGCGTTCAACCAGCCTTCCGGAGAGTTCGATACAGTTCAGCCGCTATTTCCTGCAATAAGTCCGTGCCAATAGATTTCAGGCGGCGACCTGTTCGGTCGACTCGGCCGATACTGCTTCACCGGGCATCATCGACTTGGACTTCTCTTCCTTCATCATCGGCGAAGGCGTCGTCACCGCTGCCTTCATCTTGACGGTGAGGTGGCGCAGCACGGCGTCGTTGAACTTGAACGAATGCTCGAGTTCATTCAGCGTTTCGCCGTCGCACTCGATGTTCATCAGGACGTAATGAGCCTTGTGGATCTTCTGGATCGGGTAAGCCAGCTGACGGCGACCCCAGTCTTCCAGGCGATGGATGCTACCGCCCTTGGCGGTAACGGTGGCGCGATAGCGCTCGACCATGCCGGGCACTTGTTCGCTTTGGTCCGGATGGACGATAAAGCAGATTTCATAATGGCGCATGCAAACTCCTTATGGGATAAACCCCCCGCCATGCGAATGCGGTGGGGCAAGGTTGAAAAGCCCGCGATTATAACAGCAATCACGGGCTTACGGGCAAAACGTGGTGAAGATCAGGAAACTGTCTTCAATGATAACCGGCATCGGTTCATGTCGATGACGATTCGCCTTCCGTCTTGTTGGCAATTTCCTTCAAGTCGATGAGGAACAGGATGTCGCTGACCACCGAAAGCGGGAATCCGATGCGTGTGCCGCCCCGGTTGTCACGCAGCAACTGGTTGAGGTAGCTGATGACATCGCCTTCAGTCCAGCGCATGAGAACCTGCTCCATGATCGCCGGCATGCCCTCGACCCCCTCGACCCGGCCTTCGTCGGGCCGACTCACCGGCTGGGCGTGGTCCGCGTCGAGCACGACATCGACCGCGCTATCGGCCGCTGCCGCGGGGAGTTCCCACTTCTGAACCTCGACATTGAAATTCTTGTTCAGATCGCGGGCAATCCGTTCAAATTCGTGGCGCATGCCGGCCATGCGGTAGACATCCATCAGGCGTATCCAGGGCTTGACCGCTTCCTGCGGATTGGCGTCGATGTATTCCTGCAGCGCCTGGGCAGCCCCCTTGACGCGACCGAAGGAAAGCATGATCTCGGCCAGTTCCATCACCGGATTCGCCTCGAAATGCTCGTCGACCGTGGCAGCGGAAACCGACATCACCGAATCCAGTCGCGATGACGAAGTTGCCGGCGCCGCCGGCGTTGCAGCCGCCCCGACGGGTAGCCTGGCTGGCGTGACCATCGCCACCGGATCGACTTGCAGATCGACGCCACCCCGTTCCTCATGTTCATCCATGCGCTGCGGATCGACCAAGATATCCGGTGCGCCGGATGCACCGCCTGCCTCCTGCCGACGCTGGCTGTAACGCCGCCAGCCAAACCAGGCCGCGACCGCCAACAGCGCACCGAACAACGCGCCGTAGAGGCTCCCGCCTGATCCACCGGATTTCGTTTCGGCGGCCGGAGCGCTCGGCACCGCAGCCGGCGCAGGTGCGGCCGGGGATGCAGGTTTTACTTCGGGCGCCGCAGACTGGCCGGCTTGTGGCGTCGCCGCTGCCTGCTCTATCTTCTGTGTCAGGTCGGCGGCCCGCTTTTGAAGTTCGCCAACGGTAGCTTCCATGTCCTTGATCTTGTCATCCGGCGGCATGGTGCTGGCCGGCGCGACCGGGAGACTTGCCGGCTCGGCCAACCGGGTACTGACCGGCGCGGGCGCGGATGACGAAGGAACTGCAGCAGGGCGGGGCGCAGCCGCCAGCCGGCGCGGCGCCTTTGCCGGCGTCGCCGCCGGCGCACGAAGCGTGGTTGACTCATCTGCCAGGCGAGCGCCCGGTGGCGATGAAAAAACGACATATTCGCGCACGACATCATGTCCGCAGGAGACGTAAACCGCCACCGCGAGAACCGGATCAGTCAGTGGCGTGGTGGAGCGGATTTCGAGGACCGCCGGATTGCCCCGGCGTACCGAGAATGTCGCCTGTTTCAACCACGGCAGACCGTCATTCCCGGCGGGTTGCTTGAGCTGGAAACAACCCGAGTCGAGCGGCCCAGTCGCGGAGCCCAGAAGATCGACTTCGAAGCGCGCTCTGTCGCCCAGCACCGGCTTCCCCCTCAGTTCCCCAAGGCCGATGGCGGCGGCTTCTCC
>DATIUN010000189.1:0-2444 GCA_035466795.1 Azonexus sp.
TACCGCCAACCAGCACGACCACCGCTTCCGGCTCCGGAAAACCGGTCAGATACCAGAAGTAGCTGTCGAAGCGGTAGAGGTGATGCGCGTCGCGGTTGCGGATGACTTCCGGCGCCGTCGGCACGATGGCGACACCATCGCCGATGTGTTTCAGCAGGCGCTTGCGGCGGGCGATGAAGTGGGCGTGGCTCATGCGCTTTTAGTGACCTTTCAGTTCCTGATCCAGTTGGGCCAGGCGTTGTGGTGTTCCTACGTCGACCCAGCGGCCGGCGTGGTGTTCCCCCGTCAGGGTGCCGGCAGCGATGGCGGCGTCGAGCAGCGGGCGCAGCTTCATGACGGTGCCCGGTTCAACGTCGGCGAAGAAGGCGGGCGAAAACACGCCGACACCGGCGTAGGTGAGTGTTTGCTCACCCTTGGCGTAGATTACCCGCTGGCCGTCCAGGCTGAAGTCGCCCCCCGCGTGGTGCGCCGGGTTGGCGACCATGACCAGATGGGCGCCTGCTGCCCCAGAAGGTAGCTTCGTGCCGGCTGCGACCATAGAAACAACGGCTGGCCCTAGGGTCGACCCTGAAAAATGGCCAAAATCGATATCGCACCAGATGTCGCCATTGACCACCAGAAACGCCTCGCTACCGAGCAGCGGCAAGGCGTTGGCGATGCCGCCGGCGGTTTCCAGCGCGCCCGGGGGCTCCGCTGAATACCGGATGTGCAGGCCCCACTGCGAGCCATCACCGAGCGCTGCCTTGATCTGCTCGCCAAGGTGGGCGTGATTGATGACGACGTCGCGAAATCCAGCAGCCGCCAGCCGCTCCAGATGCCAGACGATCAGCGGCTTGCCGCCGGCCAGCAGCAGCGGCTTCGGCGTGTGGTCGGTCAGCGGGCGCATGCGTTCGCCGCGCCCGGCGGCGAGGATGAAGGCTTTCATCAGAAGGTGTAGCCGACCTCGTCGCGCTTGCCTTCGAGGGCGTCGAACAGGGCGAGCAGCGGTTTGAGCGCGACATAGCGGCTGGCGGTCTTGCGCGCGTAGCCGATGAAGCGCGGCAGGTCCTCGCTGTATTTGTCCTTGCCGTCGCGGTATTTCAGGCGGCAGAAGATGCCGAGCACCTTGAGGTGGCGCTGCAGGCCCATCAACTCGTAGTCGCGCCAGAAATCGCCAAAGTCGGGGCGCAACGGCAGGCCGGCGGCGCGGGCTTTTTCCCAGTAGCGGACGACCCAGTCGATTTCCTGCTCTTCGTCCCAGGAAATGAAGGCGTCGCGGAACAGCGAGACGACATCGTAGGCGATTGGCCCCATCACAGCATCCTGAAAATCGATGATGCCCGGGGTCAGGGTTTCAGCACTTTCGACGACCATCAGGTTACGCGGCATGAAGTCGCGGTGGGTGAATACTTTGGGCTGGGCCAGCGCGCTGTTGATCAGGAACTTGAAGGTCCGGTCGAGCATGGCGGATTCCTCGGCGCTGAGCCGATAACCGAGGTGGCGCCCGACGAACCATTCGGGAAAGAGATCGAGTTCGCGGCGCAGCAGCGTCGCGTCGTAGGGCGGCAGGGTGCTCGCCCGGGTCGACAGCTGCCACGCGATCAGCACGTCGAGCACCTGGCGCATCAAGGTGTCGGCCAGGCGGAGGTCGGCGTTTAGCGCGTCGAGGTAGCCGATGCGGCCGAGGTCGGTAAGCAGCAGAAAGCCGTTTTCAAGATCCTGGTCCAGTACGCGCGGCGCGGCGAGACCGGCCTTGGCCAGCAGGCCGGCGACATGGATGAAGGGCTTGCAGTCCTCCTTTTCCGGCGGCGCGTCCATCAGGATGCGGGTGCCGCCGTCCGGCCAGGTCAGGCGAAAATATCGGCGAAAGCTGGCGTCGGCTGAGGCCGGCGTGATGCCGACGGATTGGTCGGGAAAGCGGCCGGCCACCCAGTCGGTAACAAGTTGATCGCGCGTCGTGGCTTCCATAAGCGGGCAGGGTTCGGTTCGTTGTAAAATGGCTCGATTTTAACACTCGGGCATCGGCCGTTCCGGCCACGGCCCTTTCCAGATTGCCTTGATGACTGGTTTTGCCCGTCGCCCGCTTGCTGTTTTCATTTGTTGCATGTTCGCCGCCGTGCCGGCTGCCCATGCCGCGGAGGATGCAGATGGCCTGATTCTGGCCGCATCGGGGGTGCGGATGAGCGCGCCGCGTCAGGGTGGGGTGGCAGAAGGCAGCGGCCTGGTGGACGACGAGATCCAGCTGCGTCTGCGCAGCGAACGCCGGTTCAATGTGCTGGGCCGCAAAAAAGCGCCGCTCGTCGCCGAAATCGGGATTCCCTATCCGGTCGATCTGAAGAAGGGCGATGCCTATCCGCTGTTCCTCGTCGCCGATCAGGTCGACGGGCGAACCGACGAGGTGGCCGTGGCGACCGGGGAAGTCGAGTTACGCAAGATCGATTCCCGCGTCTATGGCGACAAGATGA
>DATIUN010000190.1:0-1721 GCA_035466795.1 Azonexus sp.
GAGCGAGCCTGAAGCGGGCGGGCGGTGCCGAAACGCGGTTCAATCGATGAGCCGGTCGGCGCGCGCAAGGAATGACTGCGGCACCCTCAACCCAAGCGCTTTGGCAGCGGCCGCATTGATCGTCAGCATGATGTTTGTGGACTGCTCGATGGCAAGACTGCTCGCATCGAGCCGGCCGCCCGTACTGACGCGGCGACCATCATCTACAGGCACGGCCGAATCCGGTTGAGGTCAATCGATTCACTGCCCAGCCGGGCGGATCCTCCAGGTGCGCGATGGATCACTGTCACAGTTAAGCTGAAGAGCTGTCACGCTGTTGTCGGTGCTTCGTCCTCCGGCGATCGTCAGGCACTTGCCGGTCTGCACGTTGCTGATCTGGTAGACGCCGCCGCCGGACGCGGTGATCCTCCAGGTGCGCGACGGATCGCTGTCACAGTTGAACTGAAGAGCCTCTACGTTGTTATCGGTGCTCCGCCCCCCGGCGATCGTCAGGCACTTGCCAGTCTGCATGTTGCTGATCTGGTAGACGCCGCCACCGGTCGCGTTGATGCTCCAGGAGCGAGAAGGATCGCCGTCGCAATCGAACTGAAGAGCCGTCACGTTGTTGTCGGTGCTCCTCCCGCCGGCGATCGTCAGGCACTTGCCGGTTTGGGCGTTAATGAGCATCACACGTCTGTTGGCGATTGGTTGACCGTACGTTACTGTACTTGCGGCAAAGAACAGCACGCCTGCCGCAACGAGGCTGTCTGGTAAGCGACGGAGGATTGTCACGCTGGGTCTCCCTGCAAAGAAGCGAAACTGCACAAGGAATCGATTGAGATTTATTCGCGGAGCCGTCAACATCCAGGCGACGATTCAAGGTACTCCTGGCAGGGTATGCAAGATATGCCTAGAACGACCGGTCACTTGGACGAACCGATGATCCGCGCTCGCAGCGGCGCGTAGTGCAGTAGTGCTTGGCATCAGCGCCGGTACGTTTTGGCCTTGCACGGAGCCGAAGTTGCGCAACCGGCCGATAGGGCCGTGACCTCCCGCCATCGGAGGCGGTCGCCAATGCTGAATGCTGCCCTGACGAAGATTCTTGAGCACCCCCGACTTCCGCCGCCGCCTGTCGGTGCTGGGTTTCGACGTCGACTGGCCCGAGGTCTTCGGGCTGTACAAGGAGAACCAAGTGCAAAGTGAAGAGATCGTGAACACAATGTGACGATGGAATGAACACCCCTTGGCGGGGTGGCTGCTTTCGGGTGTGCAATTCATCGAACGGAAGTTCCGCAGTGGGTCGAAAGGAACCTGTCGCCTTGCCAAACCATTGCCGCAAAGCCGACGCCCAAGTTGCGATGTCGTGATGCTTCCGATCACGACCGTCGGTCCGCGTCCAGTTCCTGCCACTGGCCAAGGGCAGCGTCGACATAGGGCAGCAGTGCCTTCGCCGCCTCAATGCGCAGGGCCAGGTCCAGGCTGTCGTTGTTCATGACGTCGAGCAAGAAGCGCTTCGGATCGAGCGAGGCAGCCGCCGGCGCTGCAGCATTCGATACCAGCCCGGGCGCGGCCGGCCCCGTGGTCGGGCTGAGCTGCTGCAACGCCAGTTTGAACTCCGCCGGCGGGATACTTTTCAGCGGCGCCAACAACTGTGCCTGGCCATCGGGATTGGGCGGCATGTCGAGCCAGGGTTCGTCGGCAAACCTCGGCGCGAGATCGGTCGCGACAAAGGCCGACCACAG
>DATIUN010000191.1:0-3620 GCA_035466795.1 Azonexus sp.
TGATCTTCGAGCACGGCAAGCGATGCGACAAACAGGAGAAACCCGCCGGTATAGAGCAGGTAATAACGCTGAAGCCTGGTCAGTGAGCCCAGCACCGGCCGCTGCTCAATGGGTGCGGCGCAGGAAGGAAGCGGATTTCGATTCCTCGATCAGATTGCCGGCGGTCAGGATTTTCTGGTCGTTCGCGCGCACCAGCAACATCTGGAACAGGCGGGCCAGCATCAGCGTATTGGTCATCGTGTCGCGCCGTCCGCCGCTGTCGATGGCAAGGAGCTCAAGCCACTCGTCGAGCGGCCGCACGGTCGGCGACTTGTCGTTGAACAGCGATGGCAGCAACCAGGCAAGGTCTATCCACTGCGGCTGAAAGTCGACCGCCAGTCGCTCCCGATACACATGTTGCAGGAAACCGCCGACGAAGGGCGCGTGGTACGTCACCAGGGGCGCCTTGGCGGCATAGGTGAGAAATGCCGCCAATTGACTGTCGACCGTCGGATCATCGGCCGAGAAGTCGAGCGCGAAGGCGTCGGCAGCGGCGATCGAACCGACCTGCAAACCAACCGCCGAAATACCCAGCAACCCGTCTTGCTCAGCGCGCGGCCCGATGGTCGCGACGTCGATCACCACATAGCGCGTGTGAAAATGCGGTTCGTCGAGCGCCGGCGCCGGACTGGCGCGCCAGGATTCAAGCGCCTGCCTTACGTTTTCAGGCAGGTTTTCCGGGGCACCGGCGCGCCCCTTGAAACCGAAACTCTTGAGCCCGAACGCCATTAGTGCACCTGATAATCGAGTTTGAGGCGGGACTGGATCTTGCGCGCCTGGCGGAAGGACTCCTTGAGAATCCGGCGATCCAGTTCGTTCAGGCTGTCCGGATCGATCAGGTTGTCGCCCTGACGCCCGGGCTCGCCTTCCAGATATTGGTGGCGCAAGCGCAGCAACTGGATGAAATCGTGGCCTTCGAGGATGGCATCGATTTCCTCGTCGCGAATGGCCAGACGCTTCCCGACCTGGCGCAGGCGCTGCACCGAATTGGTGTTATGAACTCCGGTAGCCAGCGCATAGATGCGGGCCACATCGACGAAGATACGCGAGCCGTATTTCTTGAGATCGATCTTGCCGGGATGATCCGGTTCGAGATCGGTGATGAAATCGCGGATTTTGCCCAGCGGTGGCGATACGGACAGGGCATTGCGCGCCATCGCCTGCAGGAACAGTGCGTTTCCACCTGTTTGCGCTAGCAGGTGACGACGCATCTGCTCCGCCAGTTCCGCCTTGCCGAACAGCGAGCGGAAATCGAAAAAGATCGAGGCATTGAGCAGCGCCTCAGGCTGCGGCACCCTGACCCAATTGCTGAACTGATCCTTCCACTCCTTGAGGCTAAGGCACCACTGCGGGTTGCTGGCCATGATGTTGCCCTTGCACAGCGGAAAACCGCAGCGATCGAGATCCTTGTTGACCTCGAGCGCAAAAGCCAGAAAGCGCTGGCGCAAGCCGTCGACCAGGGCCGTATCGGCACACTCGAAAACGATGCCGTTATCCTGATCGGTGCTGAAGGTCTGTTCGTCGCGTCCCTCGGAGCCGAAGGCCAGCCAGGCCCACTGGACGCCGGCAAAGTCGTGGTTTTCGAGGTTGAGCTGTATCACCCGGCGCGTCAGCGCATCGTTGAGCGCCGAGATGAATTGCGTCAGCTGTTCCGCCCCGATACCCTGCGCCAGCATGTTGAAGGACAGTTGACGCACATCCGCGGCCGACTGCTGCAGGGACTCCACATCCGCGGCGGATTCGATCGAATGCCGGACCTGGCGCAAGCCGATGCGCTGCAACGCGAAGAGGTCGCGCTCGGAAACGACGCCGGTCAACCTGCCTTCGGCGTCGGTGACCAGCACATGGCGGATGCCGTGGGTCGCCATGGCGAGCACCGCATCGTAGGCCGTCGCCTGTTCTTCCAGCATGAAGGGGGCCGGCGACATGGCCTGGCTGATCGGCGCCGTCTGCGGCAGATCCGCCAGCAAGACGCGATCGAGGAGATCGGAACGGGTGAAGACGCCGACCGGCTTGCGGTCCTCGCCAGCAATCACCAGCGAGCCGATGCCCTTCTGCGACATGCATTCAAGTGCCTTGCGCAGCGGCGTTTCCGGGGCTACCGAGATCGGCGAACGGGAACCGATGTTGGCCAGTTGTGAATTGAGCGTCTGCTGCTCGCTGGCACGCTGCGAAAACTGCTGCTGGAGTTGCTGACGCGACTGCTG
The DNA here is from genome assembly GCA_035466795.1 of Azonexus sp. GTDB lineage: Bacteria > Pseudomonadota > Gammaproteobacteria > Burkholderiales > Rhodocyclaceae > Azonexus. The sequence goes on from DATIUN010000191.1 coordinate 2,247, forward strand.
GAGCAGACTGGCGATGTATCGCGTACAGAACAGATTGAATTCGCGGCAGGTCCCCATCAGGGTCATGAAATCTTCGGCCGGCAACTGATAGCAGAACGTGTCCTGGATCGCGACATAGGCGCTGGTCGATGGACGTCCGGCGGTTACCGCACCGATTGGAAAACTCTCGCCAGGGCCGAGGCTGAGGATGGAATGCTCGGTAACCGCCACTTCTCCGGCCTGGCGCGCCTGGACCTTGCCGCTCTCGATCAGGTAGAAATAGCGGACCTTGCCGGCATCCGGCCCGAGTATTTCGCTGCCGGCGGCATGGAAGGTCAGTTGCGCCTTGTCGGCAAAAAATTGCAGTGCCTCGGGCACCATCTTGTCGAACGGCGCATGCAGTTTGAGAAAACCCTGGATGCTGCCCGCAACACGGCGGCTTCCTTCCTGCCGCAGTTCCTTTTCCGCCTGGCCGACTGCCATATCTTCGCTGCTCACAAAAACCCCGTCTGTTCTTCAAAGTCCGTAGTTTAGCTTGAGACGTTGCTGCAGTCGCCTGGCCTGCCGCAACGACTCCCTCAAAATCACCTTGTCTACCTCATGCAGACTGTCCAGCGGGATGCCCTGGCCAGCCTCGACCGCCACCGCCCCGACGGCAAGCTGATGGCTCAGTCGCAGGCGCAAAATGTGCGAAAAAGCGGCGTCGACCGCAACCAGTTCGTGCGCCGCCAAACCGGCGGCGGGCGCTGAATCGCTCAGCCGGGCACTGGTATTGACCGAGCGGACGCCGCTGGCCAGCGCGAAAATCCGTGCCACGTCGACAAAGATGCGGCTGCCGAACTTTTTCAGGTCAACCTGGTTGCCGGATACGCCGCCAGCCGCGACCACCTCGCCCCGAAAATTGAGCGGTGCCTGCGCCTGCAGGGCATTGGCGGCCATCAGGTGGAGAAAGGCGGTTGCCCCAACGGTCAGCGACAACAGATGGCCGCGCAGGCTTTCGCCGAGATCGACGTCACCGTAAAGCGGCCGCAGGTCGAAAAAGATGCTGGCGTTGAGCAGCGCCTGCGGTTCCGGTACGCGAACCCAGTCACTGAACTGCTCCTTCCATTCGCTTAGCGACAGGCACCATGCCGGGTTGCCGGCCATGATCCCGCCGCTGCACAACTTGAATCCGCAATCGGCGAGACGTCGATTGACGTCCTGCGCAAAAGGCAGGAACAAGCGCCGCAAGGCATCGGCTTCATGCTGACCGGTAGCACTGAAGACCAGGCCGTTGTCCTGATCGCTGAAGAAGGTCTGTTCATGCCGCCCCTCCGACCCGAGCGCCAGCCAGCACCACGAACTGGCCGGGAGACGATGACGGCGTGCCGTCAGTTCGATGACACGGCCCGAAAG
>DATIUN010000192.1:0-4022 GCA_035466795.1 Azonexus sp.
TCCGGTGCCGTTCGAGAAATGCCGCGAACTGGCGGCGCTGGTCGATCAGGTCGTCGTCGTCGAGGAAGTCGAACCGCTGATCGAAACCGAACTGAAGGCGCAGGGCATCAAGGTCATCGGCAAGGAAATCCTGCCATTGCATGGCGAGCTTTCGCCCAACGTGCTGCGGCCGGCCATTGCCCGGCTGCTCGGCGAAGAGGTGCCGGAAAATGGCCAAATCGGGCGGTCGACCGCAGCCATGCAGGTTTTCCCGCGGCCGCCGACGATGTGCGTGGCCTGCCCGCACCTCGGCGTCTATTACACCCTGTCGCAGGTGCGCAACCTGACCATTTCCGGCGACATCGGCTGCTACACGCTGGGCGCCGGCCACCCGTGGAATGCGCTCGATACCTGCATCTCGATGGGCGCCTCGATGGGCATCGCGCTCGGCCTCGACAAGGGCCGCGGCGAGGCCGACAAGGACAAGCGCGTTCTCGCCGTGATCGGCGACTCGACCTTCCTGCACATGGGCATGCAGGGCTTGCTCGACATCGTCTACAACAAGGGCAACGTCACCGTGCTGCTGCTCGACAACCGCGCGGTCGGCATGACCGGCGGCCAGGACAACCCCGGCAACGGCCGCGACATCCATGGCGACGATGCGCCGCGGGTGAACTTCGCCAAGCTGGTCGAGTCCCTCGGCGTCAAGCCCGAGCGCATCCACGTCGTCGATCCCTACCAGTTGCCGGTGCTGTTCAAGACCATCCGCGACGAAGTCAAGGTACCGGAAGTCTCGGTCATCATCACCGACCAGCCCTGCGTGCTGGTCAAGGATTATCACAAGCTGAAGCCCTTCGAGGTCATCGACGACAAGTGCACCGGCTGTGGCAACTGCATCGACGTCGGCTGCCCGGCGATCCACGTCACCCGCAGAGGGAAGGAGGTCAAGGCAAGCGGCCGCGAGGTCGATCTTGCTTTCGTGCGCATCGAGACCTCGGTATGTACCGGCTGCGGCCTGTGCGTCCAGCCCTGCGCGCCGAATGCCATCGTCCATCATGTGTCCGTCTCGCCGGTCAGGCTGGTCAAGGGCTGCGGGGTCTGAGATGAGCGAAAACACCAACATTCTCGTCGTCGGCATCGGCGGCCAGGGCGTCATGACGGCGACCGAAATTCTTGCCGAAGCGGCCATCACCCTTGGTCATGACGTCAAGAAAACCGAAGTCGCCGGCATGGCGCAGCGCGGCGGTGTCGTCTCCTCGCACCTGCGTTTCGGCAAGCGCGTGCTGTCGCCGCAGATCACGCCAGGAACGGCGGATGTGCTGCTCGGGTTCGAATCGGCCGAAACCATGCGTTGGCAGCACATGCTGAGGCCGGGCGGCATCACGCTGATGAACACCGCCCGGCTGGTGCCGCCGGTCGTCGAGCTCGGCCTCTTCGATTACCCGGAAGACCCGATTGCCGAAATCAGGAAGACCGGCAACAAGGTCGTCGCTTTCGACGCCACGTCGATCGCCCAGGAACTCGGTGACATCCGCCTCGGCAACACCGTGATGCTCGGCGCCATCGCCGATCATCTGCCGTTTCCGGCCGAGACCTTGCTCGATTGCGTGCTCAAGCGTTTCCAGCGCAAGGGCGAGCAGCTGGTCGAGCTGAACCGCCGGGCCTTCGAAGCCGGACGGGCAGCCGTCGGCGCGGCCGAAGCGGCGCTCGCCTGAATCTGGTAAACTCCATCCAATTCAAAGGGAAAGGCCGTTGCCTTTCCCCTTTTCATTTTTGTTGGATGCGACGATGACGGCACAAATTATTGACGGCAAGGCACTGGCTGAAGAACTGCGCCAGGGTTTCAAGGCGCGGGTCGAAGCGCTGACTGCCAAGGGGCAGCGCCCCGGCCTGGTGGTCATTCTGGTCGGCGTCGATCCGGCCTCCGAGGTCTATGTCCGCAACAAGGTCAATGGCTGCCTGGCCATCGGCATGCATTCCGAGAAGATCAACTACGATGCCGCGGTCGACCCGGAAATTGTGCTCAAAAAGATCGCCGAACTGAATGCCGATCCCGATATCCACGGCATCCTCGTGCAACTGCCGCTGCCCAAGCATTTCGACGAAGAAGCAGTGCTCGAGGCGATTGCCATCGACAAGGATGTCGATGGCTTCCACGCCGAGAACGTGGGCGCGCTGGCCCAGGGCAACCCGCGCTTCATCCCGTGCACGCCCTACGGCGTGATGAAGATGTTCGAGAAGGGCAAGGTCGACCTCGCCGGCAAGGAAGCCGTCGTCATCGGCCGTTCCAACATCGTCGGCAAGCCGATGGCGCTGCTGCTCATCAACGCCGGCGCCACGGTCACCGTCTGCAACTCGCGCACCCGGGATCTTGCCGGCCACACGCGGCGCGCCGACATCCTGGTCGCCGCCGTCGGCAAGCCGCGCTTCGTTACTGCCGACATGGTCAAGCCGGGTGCCGTGGTCATCGACGTCGGCATCAACCGCCTGCCGGACGGCAAGCTGTGCGGCGACGTCGATTTTGAATCGTGCAAGGAAGTCGCCGGCCAGATCACCCCGGTGCCGGGCGGCGTCGGGCCGATGACCATCACCATGCTGCTCGCCAATACCATCGAAGCTGCCGAGAGGAAAGCCGGACTATGAGCAACAAGCATCCCGTTGTCGGTGTGGTCATGGGTTCGGATTCGGATTGGCCGACCATGCAGGCCGCTGCCGTCATTCTCAAGGATTTCGGTGTGCCTTTCGAGGCGCGCGTCGTTTCCGCGCACCGCACGCCGGACCTGCTCTTCGAATACGCCGAGTCGGCGCTCGGGCGGGGCCTCAAGGCGATCATTGCCGGCGCCGGTGGCGCTGCCCACCTGCCGGGCATGCTGGCGGCCAAGACCACTGTGCCGGTACTCGGCGTGCCAGTGCAATCGAAGGCGCTGTCCGGCGTCGACTCACTGCATTCCATCGTCCAGATGCCGAAGGGAATCCCGGTCGCCACCTTCGCCATCGGCGATGCCGGTGCCGCCAACGCGGCACTTTTCGCGGTTGCCATGCTGGCCAATGAAGATGCGGCGCTCAGTGCCAGGCTGCAAGCCTTCCGCAAGGCACAGGCCGGGAAGGTGCTGGCCATGAAGTTGCCGGAAGTTTGAGGATGTCCCCGACGACAATTCTGCCGCCCGCCACGCTGGGCATGCTCGGCGGTGGCCAGCTTGGCCGCTTCTTCGTCAATGCCGCGCATGAATTGGGCTACAAGGTCTGGGTCCTTGATCCGGATGCGAACAGCCCGGCCGGCCAGGTCGCCGAGCGCCATTTTTGTGCAGGTTTCGATGATTACGTCGCCCTCGATGAATTCGCCCGGGGTTGCGCGGCGGTCACTACCGAATTCGAGAATGTGCCGGCCGATACGCTCGATTATCTCGCCAAGTTCGTTCCTGTCCGTCCCTCCGCAATGTCCGTTGCCGTGTGCCAGAACCGCATTGCCGAGAAAACCTTTCTCCGCGATAACGGTTTCCCGCATGGTGCGTTTGCTGCCATTCGCAGCGAAGAGGATGTCATGGTCGCCGCTGCCTCGTTGTTCCCTGGCATCCTCAAGGTGGCGCGTTTCGGCTACGACGGCAAGGGGCAGGCGTCAGTCAGCAACCGCGAGGAAGCACTTCTTGCATTCGCCCGTTTCAAGGGTGAAGCATGCGTGCTCGAGCAGCGCCTGGCGCTGGACTATGAAATTTCGGTGGTGCTGGCCCGTGACGAATATGGCAACGTGCGCTGCTTCCCGACCGGCGAGAACCGGCACACCAACGGTATTCTCGACGTTTCCATCGTGCCGGCGCGTACTTCGGCGTGCGTCGCCAGCGACGCCGAGGACGTGGCTACCCGTATTGCAGAGAAACTTGGTTACATCGGGACCATGGGCGTCGAATTCTTTGTCGCCCGCGGCCGGCTGATTGTGAACGAAATGGCGCCGCGCCCGCACAACAGTGGCCATTACACCCTTGACGCCTGCGTCACCAACCAGTTCGAACAGCAGGTGCGAGCGCTTTGCGGCCTGCCGCTTGGCG
>DATIUN010000193.1:0-9917 GCA_035466795.1 Azonexus sp.
TGTGCCGCTGTCCCGTGCCCTGGCCGAAAGCCGCCGATTCCCGGCGCTGCTGATTCACCTCGTGGCCAGCGGCGAACAGACCGGACGTCTCGACAGCATGCTGAAGCGCGCGGCGCTGCTGCAGGAGAGCGAACTGGAAAACCGGACCGCGGTATTGACCAGCCTGCTGGAACCGGCGCTATTGCTGAGCATGGGCGGCTTCGTGCTGCTCATCGTGCTGGCGGTCATGCAGCCCATCATTGAAATCAACCATCTATTCCGTTGAGGTAAGGTATTTTGAGAAAAAGTCATTCCGGATTCACATTGATCGAAGTCATGATCGTGATCGTCATTCTTGGCGTTCTGGCCGCGCTGATTGTGCCCAAGGTGATGGGTCGCCCCGATGAGGCGCGGATAGCCGCCGCCAGGCAGGACATTTTCACCATCATGCAGTCGCTCAAGCTGTACAAACTCGACAATCGTCGTTATCCGACGACCGAACAGGGACTTGCGGCGCTCGTGCAAAAGCCTTCGCAGGCACCGCTTCCTCAGAACTGGAGTGCCGGCGGCTATCTCGAAAGGCTGCCCAACGATCCCTGGGGGCAGCCCTATCAGTATCTCAACCCCGGACTTCACGGTGAAATCGATGTCATGAGTTTTGGCGCCGATGGCCAGCCTGGCGGCCAGGGTGTGGATGCCGACATCGGTAACTGGATGAATTGAACCCCGTGCGCCCGGAGTCGCCCACGACACAGCGAAGGAGCTGCCGGAAATGTACGCGATCGGCCGCCGGGCAGGGCTTCACGCTGATAGAAATGCTGATCGTGGTGGCCATCATCGGCATTACCCTGGCCATGATCCGGCTCGGCGGCGGCGTTCTCGACCGTGTCACCGGCAACGCCTCCGGGCCGGACGAGGTGCGGATGACTTTGCAGCGACTGGTCAGGTCGGTCGCCGGCGCAAGCGAGCGGGCAATGATACGCGGTCGCCCGATTGCGCTTGATCTGAGCACCGGCAGATATCGATTTGTAGCCCTCGATGTCGCGGGCCGCTGGGTCGCTATCGATAACGATCCGGTCTTCGCGGAGCGCTCGCTCCCCAGGGATTGGCGTTGGGTGGCTGTCCGCCGTGACGGCGAACCCGTGGAAGCACCCTATCGGCTGCTTTTCGGCAATGAACCGGTAAGATTCACGATCCAGATTGCAACGCATGGCGGGCAGTTCGTCGTCCGGGGAAATTCGCTGGGGGCTGTGGATTGGGCCGCCCAATGACGGCCGGCAGCGGATACTCCCGGCGGGTCCCAAGCCCGGACAGAAGGCGGGAGCGCCATTTTGCCGGCCGCCGCGACCGGCAGTCGGCTTTCACCTTGCTGGAACTGATGGTTGCCCTGGCGATCCTCGCCATCGCCTTGTCGGCAGTCATGCGGGCGGTCGGTGCAGCGACTGGCAATATGGATGAGCTACGGGCGCGAACGCTTGCCGGGTGGGTAGCCGATAACCGGATTGCCGAACATCGGGCTCTGAAACACTGGTTGCCGGTAGGCCGTAACGAAGGCAGGGCAGAGCAGGGGGGCATCAGTTTTCGTTGGGTCGAAGAGGTGCAGGGAACCCCGAATGGCCAGTTCAGGCGACTCGAGGTCAAGGTCTGGTCTGTTCCCGAGGCCGGTAACGCGCGGGAGGCAAAAGTGCTCGCGACATTGACCGGCTTTGTGAACTCCGCCGGGGGCACGCGATGATCAGCCGGTCCCGGCGTGCAGGTTGGGCAAGCTTCGGCGGATTCACTTTGATCGAGTTGATGATTGCCTTGGGCATTTTCATGGTGCTTGGCATGCTTTCCTATCGATCGCTGGGATCGATTATCGACAGCCGCGACCGGGTTGGTGTCGAACAGCAACGCTGGTTGGCGATTACGCGATTCATGCAGCGTCTGGAGCTCGATCTGCAGCAGATACCGCTCAACCTGCCCGATGCGCTGGTCTATGACGCCAACAACCAGACCTTGCGCCTGATCCGCCTGGCCCCGAACGGTCTCGGCGACGAGGCGAGAACGGTTCGCTATCGCTGGCGGGGCGGCAGGATCGAGCGCGACGAGCGGCGCATCATCGCACCACCGCTGCTCAAGGACGTTACCGAGTTGTCGGAGGCGGAGGTGGTTCTGGAGTCCGCGCTGGGCGTGGAGTGGTTCTGGCCGGCAAGCAGGCAGGGCAGCGGCGCAGGGATCGAGTGGCAGGTGCCGCCGGTTGCTGCGGGGGCTTCACCGCCAGACGCGATTGGCTTGCGGATCAGGCTGGCCGGGCTTCCCGGCGAAGTTTTTCGTGTCCTCGCGCTGCGATGATGCATTCGTTTCCCGACGCCATGGCAAAACGGTCGCGCGGCGCAGCCCTGATTTCGGCCCTGTTGACGGTTGCCTTGGCGACTTTGCTGGCAACCCAGCTCATTGTCGCTCAGGGCGACGCGATGCAGAACATGAGCGGTCGTCGCGATCTTGCTCAGGCGCGCTGGCTGGCACGAAGCGCGGCAGATTGGGCGCGCGCGATCCTGGCCGCGGATGGGCGAAACAGTCGCATCGATCATCTCGGCGAGTCGTGGGCGATCAAGGTGCCGCCGCTGCCGATCAGGAGCGGCCAAAGCCAGGATGTCCTCGAGGGCGAGGTCAGCGGTGAGATCGCCGAACAGGACGGGCGCTTCAATCTCAATCGATTGGCACCGGGTGGCAAGGCGGATCAAGAACAGATCGATGTATTTGTCAGGTTGCTGATTTTGCTTGGCACGCCGGAGAACGATGCCAGGCGTCTTGCGCTGGCGGTGGCCGACTGGATCGACAGCGACGCGCTGACGGCTGATGGCGCGGCCGAGCTTCTGGCTTATGGCGTTCCGTTCGACAACCAGCCGCTGCTCGGGGTCGGCACGCTGCTTCGCGTACCGGGCTTCACTCCTGGATTGCTGGCGCGATTGCAGCCTTATGTCAGCGCCCTGCCGCGGCGTGTTCCGCTCAACCTGAACACGGCGGCAGCGGAAGTTCTGGCGGCCGAGCTGCCCGAACTTGGTTTGGCGGCGGCTCAACGGGCGGTCGCCGAGCGCGTTCGTACACCATTCCGCGACATTGGCGATTTCAACGCACGTTTTGAAGGCGCCGGGGCAAATGCTGCCTGCGGCGTCAGCAGCAGCTACTTTATTGCCACCACGCGCGCCAGTTTCGGCGAATCTGTCGTTATGCTACGCACCCTGCTGTATCGGACTGCCGGCAGCGCATGGCCTGATATCCTCTGGCAACAAATCCTATGACCACACTGACCTTTCTCATCGACGAAAACTGGCCTGATACGCTGGCGGCCGACTGGGCGCTTTGCGATTCGCGCGGTGTCCTTTTGCAGCAGGGGCACAGCGAGCCGCGGCACTGGCCGGTGGCGGAACGTCGGGTCGCCGTACTGGCAGGGGCACAGGTATCACTGTGCACGGTTCATCTTCCGAAATCACGACGCAAGGACCGCGAGCGCCTGATCGCCTATGCGCTCGAAGAGCGGTTGCCGGCGGAGACCGAGGCGCAGCACTTCACGCTGATCGAACAGGAAGGCGAGCGGGCCGTCGTCGCTGTCGTCGATGCCGCGCGCCTGCGCCGCATCGTTGACGCCTTTGCCGCGCTGGGTCACCCGCTGGGTGCGGCGTTCGGCAGGTTGCAATGCCTGCCGCACATTGCCGGAACCGCGGTATGCGTCGATGAAGGGAAGATGCGCTACTGGCGTTGGCCGGATGGTGGCGGGCTGAGCGAAGACCTGCCGCCGCCGGGTGCGGAGCCGGTGTCATGGATGGCGTTGAAGGCTCGCCAGGAAGCGCCGGCAGAGCGTGTGCTCGGCTCGGCGGATGTGGCGAATGCCCTCGGGCTGCCGCAGGTTACGGGTGAGGTTCAGAAGGCGGTGCAGTGGTTCCTGACGACCGATGCGGCAAGCCTGCTGCACGGACAATTCCTGCCGCGCGAGGGGCGAGGCAATTGGCGGCAGCGCTTGCGCTGGCCGCTCTGGCTTGCCGGCGGAGCCGTGGCGCTGCATCTGTTCATCGGCGTCGGGTCAGCCGTCCTGGCGCGGCAGAGCGAAGCAGAACTCAACGCCAGGGCACGGGCGATCTTTGAAACCGCGTTTCCCGGCGCCACCGTCGTTGATCCGTTGTTGCAGATGCGACGCCAGCTTAACGAATTGCGGCCGAAAAACGGCGCCTTGCGTGACGACGACATGCTTGCCCTGCTCGCATCGCTCGCCGATGCGCTGGCTGCTGAAAGCCGCGACGTCGTGACGCGGCTCCGTTACGAAGCTGGCGTTCTCGATGTCGGTCTTGATTCTGCCATTGACCAGCAGCAGCGGCAGGCGCTGATCGCGGCACTTGCAATGCGCGGGATCACCGCCCAGGTTTCGAATGCCGCGGGAGATGGTTCCCTGACGCTGCGCAGGAGCGCGCCATGAAAAATCTGTTCAGGTACCTGATGGCGCGCTGGCAGCAACTGCAGCCGCGCGAACGGCGTTTGGCGTTGTGGTGCGGCGTTGTGGTGGGCGCTGCGGCGTTGCTGACGATAGATGACTGGCAGCGCGCTGAGCATGCCCGGTTGCAAAAGGCCATTCCAGCCGCCGAAACGCGGTTGGCGACAATGCAGAAAATGGCCGATGAGTTCAATGCATCGCTTGCGGCGGGCCGGAATGAACCGAAGGCACCCGCCTCGATCGAACTGGTCGCTGCTTCCCTGAAGGCCAACGGACTGCCGCTGACCCTCGTGCCGACCGGTGCGTCGCAAGTGGCCATCCAGGGCAACGTCGTTTTCGACGACTGGATAAATTGGCTGGCCGGGGTGGCCGTTCAGGGCTGGCGTGTCGAGCGCGCCCAGGTCCAGCGCGATGCCGTTGGTGCGGGGAGTGTGCCGTCCGGCTCGGTCAAGGTGGAAGCGACGCTCGGTGCGGCCGGTGCCTGATCAAGCCTGGCGATGACAATCCGGCGCCTGAACCATGGCGGGGTATCGCCTGAGGTATTGAAGCGAAGCTTGCTCGTTCCCGCCGTCCTGCTTGCGCTGGCGCTGCTCGTGACGCCGCTGTTCGTATTCATCGGGCTGGGTCTTCCCGCTGCGGCGCTGGAAGCGTCCGTCTCGTCGCTGACAAACGGTCAGGTCAGGTTCACCCTCCCGTCAGGACAGGTCAGGGCAGGGCGGGCAGAGCTCTGGGTGCGCGATTCCGCCGGCCGGGATTGGTTGCCGTGGATGCCGATCGACTGGACACTGCGCCCGCGCTGGCGCGACAACGGGCCGGTGCTTGTGCTTTCGAGCAACTTGGGAAGCGTGACCCTTGATCGTTCGGGCCTGACGTTGAGTGATGTTCGCATCGGTCTGCCGCCCGCCCTGTTGCTGGCGGGTGTTGACCACCCGCTGGCAAACGCGCCATGGCGGGGCGATATCATCTTGTCCAGTCGGCGCTTCGTCTGCGGCTGGTCTGCCGTTTGGCGCAATCTTTCTTCGTGCGCAGGCGCGGCAACGATGCACTGGCTTGGTATGGGCAGTTCGATTCTGCCATTGCAGGAATATGGCGACTATGTTGTCGCATTCTCGGCGCACGGCCCGGGGTCGGGCAGTTGGCGCGCCGATGTCTCCACGGAGGCCGGTGTCGTCGCGATCAATGGCTTTGTCGAAGCGACATCAGGCAGGGGGCGCTACCAACTGAGCATCAAAAGCGAGAAGCAGCTGGTCGAGGGCTTGAACAGCATTGCCGGCCCGCTGTCGCGCAAGCGTGGCGATGCCGGCGAATATATCCTCGACGGTACGTGGTAGCGGTTCGCCAAAAAAGTACAGATATGCGTTGTTATGTCATTCGATTGACAATGGTCAACGACATGGCGGTTTCTTGGCATGACTATATACTTTGAAGTTTGATAAGTCGTTGACCGGATGGATGTCTTGGTTTGCGCAGGGAGAGGAGCCAGTGCGTCATCTAACGATACTGGCGTCTGGCTATGTTCGGGGGGTTCAATAGTGGCGGTGTCTTCAAAATGGCGTTTTGGCATTCTGGCCATCTTCGTGATGTTTTTCTCGTGGCAGGCGTCAGGGGAAACGGCGAAAGATTCAGCGCAGACGACGGAGACAGCTGTCGATTCTCCTCTGAGCAAGCATACGCGCGGGAAGAAATGCGTTGCCTGCCACAAGGACATGGAGAGCAGCACGCCGTCAGTCCTTACGCATCATGCCCAGTCGTGCGAGAGTTGCCATGTCGATTCCAGCGAGGGCATCGTGGCACTCGCCAAGGCCGGTAACGCGATCAGGATGCCGAAAGTCGAGGAATGCACGAGCTGCCACAAGAAGGACCGCAAGCTGATGCACTGGGCCTTCAGCACGCACAACAAGGCCGGCGGCACCTGCAGCGACTGCCATACCATTCATGCCTCGCCGGTCTCCAAGGGGGGGCGCCTTTCAGCCGACAAGATTGGAAAAAATTCGACCGTTTGCATCAGTTGCCATAAGGACACCGATGCACAGTTCAAGATGCGATCACATCATCCGGTTCGGGAGGGCGGCATGTCGTGCATCGGCTGCCATGATCCGCACGGAGGCAGCCAGACGGTGCTCAAAAGCAAGAGCGAACAGTGCCTCGGATGTCACCAGTCGATCCGCGGACCCAAGGTGTTCGAACATGCGCCGGTGGTGGAAGACTGCACGAGTTGTCACGCCCCGCATGGTTCGGCAAACCGCGGACTGTTGAATACTTCGGAGCCCTCGGTCTGCCTGCAATGCCATTCCATCGCAACCAGCAAGCATGGCTACGGGAATTCGCCGACGCCGCCGGCAAAGGCCAGCTCAAGAGCAGTGACCGGAACGGTGCTCAGGGGATGCACGAACTGCCACGGCGCGATCCACGGCAGCCAGCAGGATCCACTGTTGCATTACTGATCGGGGGGATAGGACATGGAGCCGTTCTTGCTGACGAGACTGTCGATCATGATCGGTCTCCTGTTTTTTGCGGGCCTGAGTCACGCGCAAGCGGAAATTGCGGATGTCGGCCCGGAGAGTTCGAAGTCTCCTATTCGCTGGCGAGGCTACATCACGCCCAAATTCGGCTATTTCGACAATTCTGGAAATCAGGCTTATCTGAACCGCTACGACCTTCTCGGTTCTTTCGACATTACTGGAAATCCGGCTAATCTGAACCGCAACGACCTTCTCAATAGTACGTTCGCGAATGGCTTCATCGCCGACCTGGATTTCAGCCTTATTTTCAGTGACGACAGCGGCGCTTCGATATTCGCGCAAAAGGAGGGGTACGGCCCGACCAATCAGCGCTTCCGTCTGAATTGGATAACCAATTCGGCGCTTATCGGTGCGTACTATTCGACCTTCAAGTCGGCCACGGGGACGTACGATTTCCAGTACAACCCGGACATGGTGGCGGGCGGGACGGATCCGCGGTATGCCGATCGCAACCTGAACTCGACGGGCCGGACGCCTTTTGTCGGCTACTTCAATAACGACAGCCCGAATGTCCTCGACTACGAACTGCGGCGTTCCAACTACGGCTTCAGCGTTGTTCTGAAGCCGCCCAGCTTCGAGGAGCGTGCTTCATTCGAGTTCAATTTCGATGGCTACAATCGCGATGGCCAGCAGGTATCGAATTACGTTCTGGATGACGCCTTCTTCGCCAACAATCGCAGTGCCCAGCAGCAACAGTGGCGGGGATATGCCAAGACAATCAATGACCAGAACTCGAAGCTGACCTATCAGTTGAACTTCACGCCGCAGGACTGGTTCATCAACTACGAGTTTTCGATCGACAAATTCCTGAACAACGAGTTGCCGGTCACGTTGGGCACCGTTTCGAAATGGGCTACCCCGCCGCTACGGTTTGCCCCCGGCGTGGACCTCCTGACGCCGCTTGGTTTCGTGCCGGACTCGACCCAGTACAGCAATGCCCTGAGGGTAAACAAGACCTTTGGCGATTCGGCGGCGGTAAGCGCCGGCGTCAGTTACGCGTGGCTGCAGCAGGATACTTTTTCGGAGCCTCAGGTCGTCTATGGCTACAACGATGGACGCGTCGATACGATGAATGGATTCCTCACCGGAAAATTCAACGTGTCGCAGTCGGTCGGGCTGGAAGCGTTCGCCCGCATCAATCGGCGGCAGAACGACTCGTCCTATCCGGTTCCCGGGTTTTACGAGCCGGTCTCGCAATATGGCAATCCGCGCATGGTGATGCCGCGGATCGACAGCTACAAGCATCTTTCCTATGGTCTGGAAGCCAAGCTGTATCCGAGTTTCCTCAAGACAACCTGGTCCGCCGGCTGGAAATACGAGCGCAAGGACAACGACCTGACCTGGGGAATCGTGCCGGCACTGGCGCCTCCGCTATCGCTGTACAGCAGTCAATACGCTGCGAACGAGGTATTCATGAAACTCGTCTCGCGCCCGTTTCGCGGCTTGGTTCTGCGCGCCACGCCATCCTATCTCTGGGCAAATCAAACGCAGTTGACGACCGACCCGAACGAGATGTTCAAGTTCAAGTCGTCGGCCATCTACACGAAGACGGAGTGGAGCGAACTGGCGGTGACCGGGTATTACAACTACAACCGCAAGAAGAACGATTCCCTGAGCTATTCCGATTACATCCTGAATCCGCGCGGCTTTGCCAATCCGCAATATCAGGAAGCCACCAACACCGCGCAGTCTGTCGGCTTGAACATGAGCGTGGTGCCGGTCGAGGATATCAAGGCCAGCCTCGGTTATGACTGGAATCAGAATGACCTGAGCACCTATTACTTCGCGACGAACCGGTTGCGTTATGACTATCCGCTGCTTTTTCCCGGCGTCACCAACCCGAATCCCGATGTCCCCTTGCTTTTCATGAATCTCGATCAGGTGAACTACAAGGCCGATACCCATACCTTCACGGCGGGACTTGAAAAACTATGGGAGCCCTATCTGTTCCGCATCAATTACAGCTTTTTGTGGGCCACTGGCTATAACGCCAATGGCCTTGCCGGGCAGTCCTTGCCGACGGTCGATGACAAGATCGATTACCAGCTGCATACGCTGTCGCTGGGTGCAGAATACGAATGGAAGAAGGACATTTCCGTCCGCGGCGTGTATATCTACGATCGCTACCAAGATGGTGCATACGAGGCGACCAACGGTAGCCGCAATACCGTCTGGATTGGGATCAACTACCGGCTTTGACAGATCTTCATGTTGGCGCCAGCCGAGTCCGCCACCGGGCGGGAGGAAATTGAAGTGGATATTCCAGCCTCACACCGCCGCTGGCTGGCTGCCCGTCACGACGAGCTTGCCGCGCCGGACAGCTGGCTGGGGCTGGTCGGCCTGTTCTGGCTCGAACCGGGCGTGAACCGGGTCGGCAGCGCTGTCGGCTCGGTCGTGCGCTTGCCGGGCGGGCCGGAGCGCCTTGGCGAGTTGCTTTGGGACGACGGCCGGGTGGTCTGGTATCCGTTGGTCGGCGAGGCCCGCGAATTGCAGACCGATGCGGCGGGGCAGCCGTCCATGGTCGAGCACGAAAACTGGTCATTTTTCATCGTTGACCGCGACGGCCACCTGGCTGCCCGTTTGCGAGACCGCGACTGGGCGGCTGGCAAGCTGTTCACCGGCCTCGATTATTTCGATTTCGACCCCGCCTGGCAGATCACAGCCGAATGGCAAGCGCTTTCGCCGCCGCTCAGGATGGAGGTGCACAACGTCTCGGGCGAACTGAAAACCGTCGAAGTCGCGCATCAGGCGGTATTCGAGGTTGCCGGGCAAAGCGTGACCTTGCTGCCGATGTCGGTTAACGACAAGGAAATCTTTTTTGTCTTCCGGGATCGGACCAGCGGCAAGGAAACTTACGGCGCCGGGCGTTTCCTGAAAGTGCCTGCCGCGGCCCACGGCAAAATAAGCCTCGATTTCAACCGTGCCTACAATCCGCCCTGCGCCTTCAC
>DATIUN010000194.1:0-6820 GCA_035466795.1 Azonexus sp.
ATACTTCGATGCGGCCAGCCTGGCGGTCGAGCAGAATCAGATCGAAGTCGCCGAAGCGCTGGTTCCGGCTGTCGTCGAAGGCAACCCGATGCTGGCCAACGCGCTGATCGACAAGCTGTTCGATCATCAGGTGCGCAGCAACCAGTCCCAGGGCATGCAACCTGCCCAGCAGCAAGACCAGCAGCAAGCCCAGAAGCAAGGCTAAGCTGTAACCGAAAACGCTCGGCGCCATCACGGGCCGGGCATTTTTGCGCCACCGGTTTGGCCGGTGGCTGTTTCACTTGTGGATTTGACCGCCGGTCGCCGCAACACCGGCGTTTGTACTGGAGCTGAAAATGGATGCCACCGAGGCTCGCAAGCTGACGGAAATATATCTCCATCCGGATATCGATACGATGATCAAGGCCATCGACGAGCGGATCGAGGAAGCCGCCCGCAGTGGTCAGAGCCACATTGTCAATCCGGAATCCGGCCATCTGCGTGATGGCGCGAAATATCAGCTGACCCAGGAAGAGCGGCGCGCCCTGCGTCAGCACTTTGAAAGTCGCGGCTTCAAGTGGCAGAGCAATCCGAAAGCCGAGCATCCCTGCTGTCGCGGGCTGACTACCCTGTCCTGGTAGCACGCTGGACGCGCACCTCGTTCGTGGGGGTAGAATACCTCTATGACGAACCCTGAACCTGTCTTTGCCACCGATCGCGCCGCTCTCGTGGCGCGTCTCAGGACGATTCTCCCGGCGCACTGCCTGTTGGTCGGCGAAGAAGACTTGCGTCCGTACGAGTGCGACGGCCTCACCGCCTATCGTGAATTGCCGCTCGCCGTCTGCCTGCCGGAAGCCGAGGGCCAGGTCATCGACGTGCTGCGCACCTGCCACCAGCTTGGCGTACCGGTCGTCGCGCGCGGTGCCGGCACCGGGCTTTCGGGCGGGGCGATGCCGCACGCCCAGGGCGTCGTGCTGTCGCTGGCCCGTTTCAACAGGATTTTGCGGGTCGACCGCGAGGCACGGCTGGCGGTCGTGCAACCCGGCGTCCGCAATCTGGCGGTGTCGGAAGCGGCAGCGCCGTTCGGCCTGTACTACGCGCCCGACCCGTCGTCGCAAATCGCCTGCACGCTGGGCGGCAACGTCGCCGAGAACTCGGGCGGCGTACATTGCCTGAAATACGGCCTGACCGTGCACAACGTGCTGCGCATTCGCGTCGTCAGCATCGAGGGCGAGGTCTTCGAGATCGGCTCCGAAGCGCCGGATGCCCCCGGCTATGACCTGCTGGCGCTGCTCATCGGCTCCGAAGGCATGCTCGGCGTCGTCACCGAAGTCACCGTCAAGCTGGTGCCGAAGCCGGAACTGGCGCAGGTGGTGATGGCGTCCTTCGACGATGTCGGCAAGGCCGGCGATGCGGTGGCCGCGATCATTGCTGCCGGCATCATCCCGGCCGGGCTGGAGATGATGGACAAGCCGGCGACGGCGGCAGTCGAGCCCTACGTCAAGGCCGGATACGACCTGAACGCTGCCGCCATTCTGCTTTGCGAGTCCGACGGTACGCCGGAAGAAGTGGCCGAGGAAATCGCCCGCGTGACCGAGGTGCTGACCGCAGCCGGGGCCGGCGACATTCGGGTTTCGCAGTCAGAAACCGAGCGCCTGCGTTTCTGGGCCGGGCGCAAGGCGGCCTTCCCGGCGGTCGGCCGCATCACGCCGGACTATTACTGCATGGATGGCACCATACCGCGCAGGCGGGTGGCCGAAATGCTGTCTGCCATCGCCGGAATGGAGAAGAAGTACGGCCTGCGCTGCGCCAACGTGTTCCACGCCGGTGACGGTAACCTGCATCCGCTGATCATGTACGACGCCGCCCAGGCGGGTGAATGGGAGCGCGCCGAGGCATTCGGCGCCGAAATCCTCGAGCTTTCGGTGGCGCTCGGCGGTTCGATCACCGGCGAGCATGGCGTCGGCATCGAGAAGATCAACCAGATGTGTGTGCAGTACACGACGCCGGAACTGGAAACCTTTCATCGCATCAAGGCAGCGTTTGATGAATCCGGCCTGCTCAATCCCGGCAAGGCGGTCCCCAGCCTGCACCGCTGCGCGGAATACGGGCGCATGCACGTGCATCACGGCGAAACGAAGTTTCCCGAACTGGAGCGCTTCTGATGACCCGGTCGAGTACCCTGGACGATCTCGTCGCGGCGATCAGGACAGCACATGATAACCGGACGCCATTGCGCATCCGCGGGGCGGGCAGCAAGGATTTCTACGGCGGCATGCTGGCTGGCGAGGTACTGGATGTCGCCGGCTATCGCGGCATCGTCGCCTATGAGCCGACCGAACTCTACATAACGGCGAAGTGCGGCACGCCCCTCGCCGAGATCGAGGCGACGCTGGCGGAAAAGGGGCAGATGCTGGCCTTCGAGCCGCCGCATTTTTCGGGGGTGACGGCCGGCGACGCTGGCGCTACGGTCGGCGGCTGTGTCGCCGCTGGTCTGTCCGGCCCACGCCGGCAGCAGGCGGGCGCAGTGCGCGACTTCATGCTCGGCGTCAAGCTGATCGATGGTACTGGCCAGGTGCTGAATTTCGGTGGTCAGGTGATGAAGAACGTTGCCGGCTACGACCTCTCGCGCCTGCTCGCCGGCAGCCTTGGCACGCTCGGCGTGCTGGCGGAAGTGACGCTGAAGGTGCTGCCGCGGCCGGTTGCCGAACAGACGCTGGTCTTTGACATGAACGAAGGAGAAGCAATCAGCCGCCTAAACCAGTGGGGCGGCCAGCCGCTGCCGCTCTCGGCATCCTTCTGGCATGAGAATCAGCTCTGGCTGCGTCTTTCCGGGGCGCGGGCGGCGGTCGAGGCGGCACGCGGCAAGCTGGGCGGCACGGTCGTCCCCCAAGGGGACTTGCTGCGGGGCGTGGGCGACGCCGAAAAGCTCTGGATTTCCGTGCGTGAGCAGACGCATCCGGCCTTTTCCGGGCCGATACTCTGGCGGCTTGCGCTGCCGTCGACCGCGCATTCGCCGGGGTTGGACGGCCTGCGCGCCATCGAGTGGGGCGGCGGGCTGCGCTGGTATGCCGGCGAACTCGACGCCGTGCGCGGTGCCGCGGCGCGGGCCGGTGGCCATGCCGTGCTTTACCATGCACCGGAGTCGCTGCGCTGCCGGGAGGGCGCTTTCGCGTCGCTGGCGCCGGCACTGCTTGCCTTGCACCGGCGCCTCAAGAATTCCTTCGACCCCGGGCGCATCCTCAATCCCGGTCGGCTCTACGCGGAGTTCTGATGGATACCAAGCTTGCCGATTTCATCCGCGACACGCCGGCTGGCCGGGAAGCCGAGGCGATTCTGCGCAGTTGCGTGCATTGCGGTTTCTGTACAGCGACTTGCCCGACCTACCAGTTGCTCGGCGACGAACTCGACGGCCCGCGTGGCCGCATTTACCTGATCAAACAGGTTCTCGAAGGCAAGCCGGTCACCGAAAAGACTCGCCTGCACCTCGATCGCTGCCTGACCTGCCGCTCCTGCGAGACGACCTGCCCATCGGGCGTCAGGTACAGTCACCTGCTCGACATCGGGCGCCAGGTAGTTGAGGAAAAGCTGCCGCGCAAAGGTAGTGATGCGTTGATGCGCACTGTCCTGCGCGAAGCCCTGACGCGTCCGCAGATCTTCGGTCCAGCGGTCAAGCTGGGTCAGATGCTGCGTCCGCTGCTGCCCTCCGGGCTGGCCGACAAACTGCCGCCGGAAGCGTCGGGCGCCGCCCGGCCATGGCCGGCAAAAGCCGCTCATCCGCGCCGCATGCTGGCGCTGGCCGGTTGCGTCCAGCCGGCGCTGGCGCCCAATATCAACGCGGCGACGGCACGCGTGCTCGATCGTCTCGGCATTGAGCTGTTCGAGGAAAGCAGGGCCGGTTGTTGCGGCGCCGTACGTTTCCACCTGAACGACCAGGAAGCGGCGAAGGATGACATGCGGCGCAACATCGACGCCTGGTGGCCGCATGTCGCGGCCGGTGTCGAGGCCATTGTCGTCACCGCTTCCGGTTGCGGCGTCCAGGTCAAGGACTACGGGCATGTGTTGGCAGATGATGCGGTCTATGCCGGAAAAGCGGCGAAAATCAGCACCCTGTGTCGCGATCCGTCGGAAGTTCTCGCCGGCGAAGGCGAACGGCTGATGACGCAGCTTGCGGCAACTCGTCAGGCGCGCGGCAAGCTGGCCTTCCACGCGCCATGTACCCTGCAGCACGGATTGAAGATCCGCGGCGTCATCGAGGAATTGCTGAAGGCGGCGGGCTACGCCCTGGTGCCGGTGGCCGACGGCCATCTGTGCTGTGGGTCGGCCGGTACCTATTCTCTGCTCCAGCCCGAGCTGTCGTTGCGTCTGCGCGACAACAAGCTGGCGGCGCTGACGGCGAACTCCCCGCTCGCCGTCGCCACTGCCAATATCGGCTGTCTGACCCATCTGCAGGCGGGCAGCGAGTTGCCGGTGCGGCACTGGATCGAACTGATCGACGAGGCGATGCGCTGAATTCACCGCTGCGTCGGGCATTTCTTTCGTGCTAACCTTGCGCCCGACAAGGAGAAGCAATGCCGATAACAGTTGATGCGTGCGCTGCACAGCACCAGGGAGATCGCAAGGAACAGCAGGATCGTATCGCGATCCTTCAGCATGCCCGCCAGCGTGGCGTGGCACTGGCCGTCGTCGCCGACGGCATGGGCGGACATACCGGCGGCGCACTCGCTGCCGAACAGGTGATCCATACCGCCAAGACCTGTCTCGAACATTTCTCGCCGAGCGAACAGTCGCCGCTGCGCATGCTGGAAGACAGCATGCTCGAGGCGCACGCCATGATCAAGGCATCGCGCTTCATGAACGAGAAGGATCCGCACAGCACCGCCGTCATGTTGCTGCTGCAATCCAGACAGGCGACCTGGGCGCATTGCGGCGACAGCCGGGTTTATCGTTTTCACGATGGCAAGCCGGTATTTCGCAGCGTCGATCACTCCTACGTCGAGCATCTGGTCGCCAACGGGCGCATCACGCCGGAAGAGGCGCTGACCCATCCCAACCGCAATGTCCTGGTTACCTCGCTGGGCGGCAAGGACGAGCCGAAATTCGACTTCGGCGGGGCCGGCGACCTGGCCGACGGCGACAGCTTCCTGCTCTGCTCGGATGGCCTGTGGGCCTACTTCGACGACGAGGAAATGGGTGAGATCATCGCCGAAAATTCGGCGCGCCGGGCGTCGGCGATGCTGATCGAAGAAGCCCGGAAGCGCGCGGCCGGCGGTGGCGACAACCTGTCGCTGGTGATCATCAAACTGAACGAGGACGAGCCGGCACTGGGTGCGCCGCTGGGTGGCGCAGTGCGTCGCTAGTCGTTAACGCTTGCCAAGGCCGCCAAGCAGCGCGGCGACGACCCGTTTCGGTTTGTGCGGATCAGGTTTTGCCGGCGCCTTCGGTGAATCCGGAATCTCGCCGCGCGGCGAGTTGTCCTCGTAAGGCTTGCTGAAGTCAAAGCCGTCCGCCGCAATCATCGGGTTACGGCGCGGCGCGCGACGTTCCGGGCGCTCACTGCGCTCGGGGCGGCCAGATCGCTCGCTTCGTTCGGGGCGTTCCACACGTTAGGGTCGCTGGGCGACGGGGGCGATGACCGGCGCTGCACCACGCCTCTTCTTGTTTCCCGGCGGGTATTCGTATTCCGGCTCCGGCTCGAAACCGGCCACTGAGACCTGCTCGATCGGCCGCTTGATCAGCTTTTCGATATCCACCAGATAGCCGACTTCATGGGCGCTGACCAGTGAAATGGCGTTGCCCAGCTTGCCGGCGCGACCGGTGCGGCCGATGCGGTGCACGTAGTCTTCCGGCGTGTGTGGCAATTCGTAGTTGATGACGTGGGGCAGATCGTCGATGTCGAGGCCGCGTGCGGCGACGTCGGTGGCGATCAGGGCGATCGTCGTGCCGTTCTTGAAATCTTCAAGCGCCTTGATGCGTTCGAGCTGGGTCTTGTCGCCGTGGATGGCGTCAGCGCGGATGCCGGCGCGCTGCAGTTCGCGGGTCAGCCGCGAACAGCCCTGCTTGGTACGCATGAAGACCAGGCACTGATTGATTTCGCTTGATTTCAGCAGCTTGATCAGGAGGCCGCGCTTGCCGAATTCCGACACCGGGTGCACGCGATGCGTGATGGTTTCGGAAACCTGGTTGCGGCGGGCAACTTCGATCAGTACCGGCGATTTCAGCATCTTGTCGGCCAGCTTCTTGATTTCTTCCGAGAAGGTGGCCGAGAACAGCAGGCTCTGGCGCTGCTGCGGCAGCATGTTCAGGATGCGCGTGACGTCCGGAATGAAACCCATGTCGAGCATGCGGTCGGCTTCGTCGAGGACCAGCGCCTGCACCGAATTGAAGCTGACGCTCTTGTTCTCGACGTGGTCGAGCAGGCGGCCCGGCGTGGCGACGAGGATTTCGACGCCCTTTTTCAGTTCGGCGATTTGCGGCCGGATATCGACGCCGCCAAAGGCGCACATGGCGCGGATCGGCGTGTGCTTGCTGTAGGACTTGACCGACTCGAAGACCTGCATGGCCAGTTCGCGGGTCGGCGCGAGGATCAGGGCGCGCACCGGGTGCTTGGCCGGCGACGGGCTGCTGCTGGCAAAGGGCAGAATGCGCTGCAGGATCGGCAGCGTGAAGGCTGCCGTCTTGCCGGTGCCGGTCTGGGCGCCGCCCATGATGTCCTTGCCGCTGATGACCAGCGGAATGGCCTGGGCCTGGATCGGCGTCGGTTTGGTGTAGCCCTCGTCGAGGACGGCACGCAGCAGTTCGGGCGCCAGGCCGAGGTCGGCAAAGGTGATTTCGGGGGCGA
>DATIUN010000195.1:0-2460 GCA_035466795.1 Azonexus sp.
CGCGATCGTCGAAGACCCGGCCACGGCCGCCGACTACACCTCGCGCGCCAATCTGGTCGGCGTCGTCACCAACGGTACTGCCGTGCTCGGCCTTGGCAACATCGGCCCGCTGGCGGCCAAGCCGGTCATGGAAGGCAAGGGATGTCTGTTCAAGAAGTTCGCCGGAATTGACGTCTTCGACATTGAACTGGCGGAGAACGATCCGGACAAACTGATCGACATCATCGCCGCCATGGAGCCGACGCTGGGCGGCATCAACCTTGAGGACATCAAGGCGCCCGAATGCTTCTACATTGAAGAGAAGCTCAAGGAGCGGATGAAAATCCCCGTCTTCCACGACGATCAGCACGGCACGGCCATCATTTCTGCGGCCGCCATGCTGAACGGCCTCAAGGTCGTCGGCAAGAAGGTCGAGGAAATCAAGGTGGTCTGCTCTGGTGCCGGCGCTGCCGCCATTTCCTGTCTGAACCTGTGGTGCGAACTTGGCGTCAGGCGCGAGAACATCACGGTCTGCGATTCCAAGGGCGTCATTTATGTCGGCCGCGAGGCCAACATGGAAGCGACCAAGGCCCGCTATGCCCGCGATACCAGCCATCGCACGCTGGGCGATGCGATGGTCGGCGCCGACATCTTCCTCGGCCTTTCAGCGGCCGGTGTGCTCAAGCAGGAAATGGTCGCCAGCATGGGCGAAAAGCCGATGGTTTTCGCACTCGCCAACCCGACGCCGGAAATCATGCCCGAACTGGCGAAAGAGGTTCGTCCCGATGTCATCATCGCCACCGGCCGTTCCGACTATGTGAACCAGGTCAACAACGTGCTGTGCTTTCCCTTCATTTTCCGAGGTGCGCTCGATGTCGGGGCGACGCGCATCACCGAGGAAATGAAGATGGCGAGCGTGCGAGCCATCGCCGAGCTGGCCGAAGCCGAGGTCACCGACGAGGTAGCCATGGCCTATCCCGGCCATGAGCTTTCCTTTGGCCCGGAATACCTGATCCCCAAACCCTTCGACCCGCGCCTGATCGTCAAGATTGCGCCGGCCGTCGCCCAGGCTGCCATCGCTTCCGGCGTCGCCACCCGGCCGATTACCGACTGGGATGCCTACCGCGCCAAGCTGTCCGAATTCGTCTATCACACCGGCGTCGGCATGCGCGCCATCTTCCAGGCGGCGCGTCAGGCCAAGGGCAGGAAGCGCATCATTTTTGCCGAAGGCGAAGACGAGCGCGTGTTGCGCGCCGCTCAGGTCATCATCGAGGAAAAATTCGCCCGTCCGATCCTGATCGGGCGTCCGCCGGTCATCGAGCATCGTCTTGAAAAGGCCAACCTGCGCATCAAGCCGGACGTCGATTTCGACATCGTCAATCCGGAATCGGACGAGCGCTATCGCGAATGCTGGACGGCTTATCACAAGCTGATGGTCCGCCGCGGCATCACGCCGGCGATCGCCAAGGAGGCACTGCGCCGCAAGCCGACACTGATCGGCGCGATGCTGCTCAGGCTCGGCTACGCCGATGGTCTGCTGTGCGGCATGACCGGACAGTACAGCCGGCACCTCGGCGTCATCAACGAGGTCATCGGCAAGCGACAGGGCACCAGTACGCTGGCGGCGATGAATTACCTGATGCTGCCGGGGCGCTCGCTGTTCATCTGCGATACGCATATCAACGAAAACCCGACGGCCGAGGAAATCGCCGAAATGACGCTGATGGCCGCCGAGCAGGTCAAGCGTTTTGGCATCCATCCGAAGGTCGCGCTGCTTTCGCACTCTAATTTCGGCTCCGGATCATCCGAATCAGCGCGCAAGATGAGCCGTGCCGCCGCCCTGCTGCCCGCCATTTCGTCCGGCGAACTCGAAATCGACGGCGAAATGCACGGTGACTCGGCACTGAACGAGGATATCCGCCGCGAAGCCAATCCGGATTCCCCGCTCAAAGGAGAGGCCAACCTGCTGATCATGCCGAATATCGATGCCGCCAATATCAGCTACAACCTGATCAAGATGACCGGCGGCGAAGGGGTGACCATCGGCCCCATCCTTCTCGGTGCCGCCCTTCCGGTGCATGTGATGACCGCGACGGCGACTGTTCGTCGTTTGGTCAACATGACCGCGCTGGCCGTGGTGGAATCGATGGAGCGCTAATCCTGGTGCAACAAAAAGGCGCGGGAGGGAAACCTCGCCGCGCCTTTTTTTTTAATTTCTGGCCCATTTTTATGGTTGACCGCAGCAGGCCCGGCTGAGCGCAGGATTTCGACCAACCGGCGTTTTTACTCGGAGAGTCCGGCCAGAATCTTGCCGTGTATGCCGCCAAAGCCGCCGTTGCTCATGACCAGGATATGGTCGCCCGGTTGCGCGGCGATGACGATCTGGTCGACCAGGCGAGCCAGATCCTCTTCGACGATGGCACGCTCGCCCATCGGGGCCAGCGCCTCGCGGGCATCCCAGCCGAGGTTGCCGGCGTAGCA
>DATIUN010000196.1:0-1935 GCA_035466795.1 Azonexus sp.
TGAGTATGGAATTTGGGAGTTTCAAATTAACATCATGCACTTAGCAATGCAAGCTAAACCCGCTTCTCATTACCCGCCTTTTGGCATATTCCCAACAAATGAAAAACGGGGCCGCAGCCCCGTTTTCTCCTGATAAATCAGCGATCAGGCGTCAAGCAGGATGCGCAACATACGACGCAACGGCTCGGCAGCACCCCACAGCAATTGGTCGCCGCAGGTAAAGGCAGCCAGATACTCCGGCCCCATCGCCATCTTGTGCAAACGGCCGACCGGCACGGTCAGCGTGCCGGTCACGGCAGCCGGCGTCAGTTCGCGCTCGGAGCTCTCGCGATCGTTCGGCACGACCTTGGCCCATTGGTTAGCCTTGGCCAGCATGTCGCTGATTTCATCCAGCGGCACATCCCTCTTCAGCTTGATGGTCAGCGCCTGGCTGTGGCAGCGCATGGCGCCGATGCGCACGCACAGGCCGTCGATGGGGATCGAGCCCGGGGTGCGGAAGGCCGGACGGCCGAGGATCTTGTTGCATTCGGCGCCACCCTTCCACTCTTCCTTGGACTGACCGCCGTCAACCGGGACGTCGATCCAGGGGATCAGCGAACCGGCGAGCGGCGTGTTGCGGAAGTTCTTCTTCGGGAAGGCATCGGAACGGATCGTCTCGGCGACCTTGCGGTCGATGTCGAGGATGGCCGAAGCCGGATCAGCCAGCAGGTCGGCCACCGACGAATGGATGGCGCCCATCTGCGCGATCAGCTCGCGCATGTTCTGGGCGCCGGCACCCGAAGCCGCCTGATAGGTCATGGACGTTGCCCATTCGATCAGGTCGTTCTGGAACAGGCCGCCGAGACCCATCAGCATCAGCGAAACCGTGCAGTTGCCGCCGATCCAGTTCCTGCCGCCCTTGGCCAGCGAGTCCTTGATCACGTTCATGTTGACCGGGTCGAGCACGATCACGGCGTCGTCAGCCATGCGCAACGCGGAAGCTGCATCGATCCAGTGACCATTCCAGCCGGTGGCGCGCAGCTTGGGGAAGACTTCCTTGGTGTAGTCACCGCCCTGGCAGGTGATGATGATTTCGCACTGTTTCAGCGCGTCGACCGAAGAAGCATCCTGCAACGGCAGGGACGCCTCCTTGCCACCGAACACCGGTGCCTTGCCGCCCGCAGCGGACGTCGAGAAATACACCGGGTCGATATGGGCGAAATCGCCCTCTTCGACCATGCGCTGCATCAGCACGGAACCGACCATGCCACGCCAACCGACCAGACCAACCTTCTTCATGACTCTCTCTCCGAATGAATCTTTGTTTAACGTCCGAACCCGTCGTTCGGTTTACGCCAGCGCCGCCAGCACGGCGTCGCCCATTTCCCTGGTGCCGACCTTGTTGGTGCCGCGCTCGTAAATGTCACCGGTACGGTAGCCTTGAGCCAAAACCTTTTTGACTGCGTTTTCGACGCGCAGTGCCTGCTCTTCGAGGCCGAAGGTGTAACGCAGCATCATCGCTGCCGACAGGATGGTGGCCAGCGGATTGGCCACGCCCCGGCCGGCGATATCCGGCGCCGAACCGTGCGACGGCTCGTACAGCCCCTTGTTCTTGTCGTCAAGCGAGGCCGACGGCAGCATGCCGATCGAACCGGTCAGCATCGACGCTTCGTCGGACAGGATGTCGCCGAACATGTTGCCGGTGACCATCACGTCGAACTGCTTCGGCGCCTTGACCAGCTGCATGGCGGCATTATCGACCAGCATGTGGCTGAGTTCGACATCCGGGTAGTCCTTGCTCACCTCGATCATCACATCGCGCCAGAGCTGCGTGCACTCCAGCACGTTCATCTTGTCGACCGAGCACAGCGTCCCGTTGCGCTTCTGCGCGGCCTGGAAGGCGACATGACCGATGCGGCGGATTTCCGATTCGCTGTACACCATGGTATTGAAACC
>DATIUN010000197.1:0-11172 GCA_035466795.1 Azonexus sp.
AGCCAAGCGCCCGAACTCCTTCCTCGCCCTCTCCGATCCGTCCGACGTCGCCCGCGTCGAAGACCGCACCTATATTTGCTCCACCAAAAAGGAAGATGCCGGCCCGACCAACAACTGGGAAGAACCAGCCAAGATGCGCGAGACGCTGAACGGCCTGTTCGCGGGCTGCATGAAGGGCCGTACCATGTACGTCATCCCGTTCAGCATGGGCCCGCTCGGTTCGCCGATCGCCCACATCGGTTTCGAGATCACGGACTCCGCCTACGTCGTCGTCAACATGCGCACCCTGACCCGCATGGGCAAGGCGGTTCACGACGTGCTCGGCAGCGATGGCGAGTTCGTGCCCTGCATCCACAGCGTCGGCGCCCCGCTCGCCGACGGCCAGCCGGATGTCGCCTGGCCGTGCAACCCGACCGTCAAGTACATCGTGCATTACCCGGAAACCCGTGAAATCTGGTCCTACGGTTCCGGCTACGGCGGCAACGCGCTGCTCGGCAAGAAGTGCTTCGCGCTGCGCATCGCCTCCAACATGGCGCGCGACCAGGGCTGGCTGGCCGAACACATGCTGATCCTCGGCGTCGAATCTCCGCAAGGTGAAAAGACCTATGTCGCGGCCGCATTCCCGTCAGCCTGCGGCAAGACCAACTTCGCCATGCTGATCCCGCCGAAGACCCTCGACGGCTGGAAGATCACCACCATCGGCGACGACATCGCCTGGATCAAGCCGCGCGTCGACAAGGATGGCGTCACCCGCTTCTATGGGATCAACCCGGAAGCCGGCTTTTTCGGCGTCGCGCCCGGCACCTCCGAGAAGACCAACTTCAATGCACTGGCCTCGCTCAAGGAAAACGTCATTTTCACCAACGTCGCGCTGACTGACGACGGCGACGTCTGGTGGGAAGGCATGACCAAGGAAGCGCCGGCGCACCTGATCGACTGGCAGGGCAAGGACTGGACGCCCGAAGACGGCAAGGCAGGCCGGAAAGCAGCCCACGCCAACTCCCGCTTCACCGCCCCGGCCAGCCAGTGCCCATCGGTTGACGAAGCCTGGGAAGACCCGGCTGGCGTGCCGATTTCCGCTTTCATCTTCGGTGGCCGTCGTGCCACCACCGTGCCCCTGGTTTACCAGTCGTTCAACTGGAACTACGGCGTCTACATGGCCGCCACGCTCGGCTCCGAAACCACCGCCGCCGCCTTCGGCCAGCAAGGTGTCGTCCGGCGCGACCCGTTTGCCATGCTGCCTTTCTGCGGCTACCACATGGGCGACTACTTCAACCATTGGCTGAAGATGGGCAAGACCGTCGATGCGACGCCGAAAATTTTCTGCGTGAACTGGTTCCGCCTCAACAATGATGGCGAATTCATGTGGCCGGGCTTCGGCGACAACATGCGCGTCCTGAAGTGGATTGTTCAGCGGTGCAGGGGTACCGTTGGCGCCAAGGAAACGACGCTGGGCTGGATGCCGAAATTCGAGGATATCGACTGGACCGGCCTCGACATCAACAAGGCCGATTTCGAAGCCCTCAGTCAGATCGATCCTGACGCCTGGAAGGTCGAACTGGCTGGCCACAAGGAATGGTTCGACAAGATGGGAGAGAAGATGCCGCGCGAACTGGTGCTCAAGCGCGAGTTGTTCGAAATGGGCATCTTCAAGGACGCCGCCTGATCATCACCCGTACGCCATGATCGAATGGCCGCCTCCGGGCGGCCGTTTCGTTTGAGGAATGCCATGACCCACCGCCCCGCCAGTCGACTCGCGGACATCGAACCCTTCCACGTCGTCGAACTATTCACCCGCGCCCACCAGTTGCAGGCCGAAGGCCACGACATCATCCACATGGAAGTTGGCGAGCCGGATTTCCCGACACCAGCGCCGATAGCGAATGCCGCGGTCGACACCATAAAAAGCGGCAAAACCCTCTATACCCAGGCCGTCGGCCTGCCCGAACTGCGCCAGACGATCGCGGATTTCTATCGCAGCCACTATGGCGTGGCCGTGCCGGCAAGCCGCATCGCCGTCACCAACGGCGCATCCGGGGCGCTGAACCTGGCCTTCGCCTGCCTTGCCGAACCGGGTCGCGAATGGCTGCTCACCGACCCCGGCTACCCGTGCAATCGCCATATTTTGCGGGTTTACGAAGGTCGACCGCGGAACATCCCGGTCGGGCCGGAAACCAACTTCCAGCCGACCCCCGAACTGCTCCGCCCATACTGGAACGCCGACACGGCCGGCCTGCTGGTTGCCTCGCCGGCCAACCCGACCGGCACCCTGCTGACACTACCCGAGATCGAGGCGCTGGCTGCAGCCTGTCGCGAGAACGACGCCCATTTTCTGGTCGACGAGATCTACCACGGCCTGACCTACGAGACCGATGCTCCGTCCGCCTGCGCGGCTGGTGACGACATCTGGATCATCAACAGTTTCTCGAAATATTTCCAGATGACCGGCTGGCGACTGGGCTGGATGGTGATTCCCGAGCCTTATGTCCGCGACGTCGAGAAACTGGCGCAGAACCTCGTTCTCTGCCCGTCGACCCCGGCGCAACACGCCGCCCTGGCCGCCTTTTTGCCGGAGACCATTGCCATTCTCGAAGCGCGGCGCGCCGAATTCAGGAGGCGCCGCGACTTCCTCGCGCCGGCCCTCGAAAATATCGGCTTCCGCATCACCGCCCGCCCGGAAGGCGCTTTCTACCTGTATTGCGATTGTTCGGGCCTGGCCGACGACAGCTTCACGCTGGCCCGCGACCTGCTGGAGAAGGTCGGCGTCGCCGCCACCCCCGGCCTCGATTTCGGCAGCAACGCGCCGGAAAGGCACATCCGTTTTGCCTACACCACCGGCATCGACCGGCTGGCCGAGGCGGTCGACCGTCTAGCCGGTTATTTCGGCCGCTAACCGGAGGGCGGGAAAACGGGCGCGTACGCCAGCCCAGTCAAAATGCGGCCCGGGATCGGTCTTGCGCCCAGGGGCCACATGGCAATGGCCGGCCAGCGCGGCGATCGGGTAACGCGCCCGGAGTTTCCGGATCAACGGCCACAGCGCCGCGTACTGCGCTGCCGTGAAGGGTTGGCTGTCGCTGCCCTCGAGTTCGATCCCGACCGAGTAGTCGTTGCAGTTTTCCCGCCCCTGCCAGGCCGACTGGCCGGCGTGCCAGGCGCGCCGGTCGCAGCCGACGAACTGGATCACCTGTCCGTCGCGGCGAATCAGAAAATGGGCCGACACCTGAAGCCCGGCGATGGTCGAAAAATAGGGATGCGCCTGCGGATCCAGTCGGTTGAGGAAAAAACGCTCGACCCAGTTGCCCGCAAAGTCGTCCGGCGGCAAACTGATGCTGTGCAGGATGACCAGCGAAACCGCGCTGTCCGCCGGCCGCTCCCCCTGATTGGGCGAAGGCACCCAGCGCGTGCCCCTGAGCCAGCCATCGCCCCGCCAGCGCATCAGTCGATTCCCAGGCGTTCCAGGCGGTAACGCAGCGAGCGGAAGGTGACGCCGAGCAGGCGTGCCGCTGCCGTCCGGTTGCCCTCGGTTTTCTGCAGCGCCTCGAGAATCGCCTGCCGTTCGAGCCGGTTCAGGTAATCGTCGAGCGTCTCGCTGCCGCGCCCCGGGTTCTCGCCGCCCATCTCGTCCGGTGCCAGTTGCAGGTCGACCGCCTCGATCGCCGCACCCGAATGAAGCGCCGTTGCCCGCTCCAGGATATTTTCCAGTTCACGCACATTGCCCGGGAAAGGATAGGCGGCCAGCGCCTGCAGGGCGGCCGCCGACAATTGCGGAACCCCGTCGCCCGACAGCTTGTGCAACAAGGACGCGACGAGCAGCGGGATGTCCTCCATCCGCTCCCGCAAAGAGGGCATGCGCAACTCGATGACGTTCAGGCGGTAATACAGATCCTGGCGGAAACTGCCTTTTTCGACACATTCCCGCAAGTTCCGGTGAGTCGCACAGATGATGCGGGCGTCGACCGCTTCCTCGGTCGCCGCCCCGACCTTGCGCACCCGCTTTTCCTGAATCGCCCGCAACAGCTTGACCTGCATGGCGAGCGGGAGGTCGGCCACTTCGTCGAGAAACAGCGTGCCGCCACCGGCCGCCTGGAAAAAGCCCTCGCGATCGCTCTCGGCGCCGGTAAACGCACCCTTGCGATAGCCGAAGAATTCGCTCTCCATGAGGTTTTCGGGAATCGCACCGCAGTTGACCGGAACGAACGGCCCCGCGGCACGCGCACTGCGCGCATGCACCAGACGCGCGGCGAGTTCCTTGCCGCTGCCGGATTCGCCGGAGACATAGATCGGCGCCTGGCTGCGCGCCAGCTTCTCGATCAGCGCCCGCACCTGTTCCATCGCCGCCGATTCGCCGATCAAGGCTTGCAGCGGGTCATCCTTGCCTTCGCCGTCCGGCACGCGCAGCGCCGACTTGACCAGGGCGCGCAACTGTTCGAGGCCGACCGGTTTGGCCAGATAGTCGAAGGCGCCTGCCTTCAGTGCGGCGACGGCATTTGCAGTGCTGCCATAGGCGGTGATCACCGCCACCGGCATGTGCGCATGTTGCTCGGCAATGTAGCGGACGATCTCGAGACCATCGCCGTCCGGCAGGCGCATGTCGGTCAGGCAAAGCTCGAAGTCGCCGTCGGCGAGGCACGCCCGTGCCACGGCGACAGTGCCCGCGCAAGCGGCCGCCAGCCCCATGCGTGACAGCGTCAGGTCGATCAGTTCGCGGATATCCGGCTCGTCATCGACGACCAGGACGCGGCTCAATGCGCCGCGTGGGCGCCGGTCGCTTCGGGCAACTGACATGTATCGCTTCTCCCAACAAGAATGAAATGGCCGCAATCCGCCTCGGGCACCAGATCGAGGCTGGCACCGTTCGCCTCGCACAACTCCCGGGCAATGAACAGCCCGAGTCCGGTGCCGAGATGATGCGTGGTGAAGAACGGTTCGAATATCTGCGCCCGCTCGCTCTCCGGCACGCCGCCGCCATCGTCGATGACGTGCAGTTCCACCAGCCCCGCCGCGTTGCCGGCCTTCACCTGCAGGCGAACGCTTCGGGGAAGATTCCGGCTGTGGCGCAGCGCATTATCCAGCAGATTCCACAGGATCTGGTGCAGATGCGTGCGGTCAAAGCAGATGCCGGTGCCGGTTTCCGCGATGAGATCGATGATCCCGGGCGCCACGCCCTGGAAACTCGAGAAGCTATCGAGAAACTGCTCGCAAAATTCAGGCAGGTGCAGATACTCAGTCTGCATCCGGTCGCGTCGGCCAAGCTCGAGGACATCGGCGACGATCCGGTTCAGGCGCGCCACATTGTCGGACAGGATTTTCAACAGGCGATCCTGCATGGCACCCCGCCGCTCCTCGCGCAGCAACTCGCCGGCATGGCCGATGGCTGACAGCGGGTTGCGGATTTCATGGGCGATGCTCGCGGTCAACCGTCCCAAAGCTGCCAATTTCAATTGCTGCGCACGCTCCTTAATGCGGCCAAGATCTTCGAGATAGACCAGAACCTCGCCCGCGCTGCTGGTCGTCTGTTCGAAACGGGCACGCAGTTCACCGCCCGCAGCCGGGGTGAATTCCGTGGTCGCCACCGCCAAAATTTCCCATTTTTCCATCGCCGCAGCCAGCGGAGCACAGTAGTCGGCGAGTTGCACGCCGGGTGCGGGTGCTGCGCCGAGCATTTCCGCGGCCATCGGATTGTGCCTCTGGATTTGCCCGGCGCTGTCCACCACCAGAACGCCATCCTGCATCCGCTCGATGACCCGCTGACTGATCCTGCTCTGGTTTTCCAGACTGATGCCGCGCTGGCGCGCCAGTTCCTCGTTGGCCATCAGGCGCTGGCCCAGCAGGCGCGCGAGGATGGCCGTAGCGAAAAACCCTGCCGACAGGAGGCCGGCCTGGACAACGGTGGCCGGCTCGAAATCGAAGAAAAATACGCCGAACACCTGACCGCCCAGCGTGGCCAGAGTCGCCAGCGCCGCGTAGAAAAGCACCAGTCGGCCACGACCGACCAGACTGGCAGTCGCCAGCGAGACCAGCAGGAGGGTTCCGACGCCGCTGCCGATGCCGCCGGCAGCGAACATCCACCCGCCAATGGCCAGTACATCGGTAAACACTTGCAGCGAAAGCTGGAAATTGAAGCGCTGCCGCCAATAGAGCGAGGCCAGAAACCCCGCCGCGACTACCGCCAGATAAGACAGTGCCGCCAGCATGAAGGCCAGCGAGTAGCCCAGATGCAGCGACGCAATCCAGCCCTCGGGCAGCAGTGCCGCCAGCAGGACCAGACCGGCCAGGACCAGGCGATAGAGATTGAAGTACTGGAAGGGACGCCAGCTGGCCTCCCAGGTCGCCGACAGCCAGTCAGTCATGACCCGCCGGGACTCTTGCCGCCAGCCGATGCGCGTCCGAGCAGAAACAGGCGCCGTTTTCGGTGACGCTCTCACTCTGCGGCAAATGCACCCCGCAGTGGGCGCAGACAACCATCCGTTCAGGATCGCGGGCCGCCGGCGCCGGGCGCTTCCCGGACCGCGGCGGACGCTTCTTCAAAGCCCACCAGATCACGGCGACAATGGCAACGAGCAGCAGGTATTTCATTCCGGGCAACCTTGAATTAGCCGACCCGGAATACGGGTACGCGAGGGTCGGCGTGACATGACCGGGCCTGCGACCTCCGCCATGCGACGGTTGCAGCCCGCTTCAGCCGTGATCCTAACATGCGGTCGCTGCGAAGCGGGCCAATCCGCTCATGCCATCCGGAACTGCCGGCGCACGAGGAATTTGCGCGCCTCTTCGAGCGCACCGAAGCCCACGGCGAGCAGCACCAAGGCGGCCCAGACAACGGGCTCGAACGGCCGTGTCGCAAAGGCATGATTGCCCGGCGCCGTGAACACGATCAGCAGCAACAACCCGAGCTCGACCGCAACGCCGAGCAGCAGCAGCGGGTTCTCGGTCAGCGAGAAACGCAGCGCCGATTCCCGCGGGTGGCGGCACATGAACACATTGACCACCTGCGCCAGCACGATACCGGCCAGGCAGGCGGTGGTGGCCTGCAGATACAACGGATCGGCGACACCGAGTACTTCACCGTAGTGCCAGCCGGCCAGATGGAGGACGAGGAAGAAACCGGCCAGCGCCACCCCGGCCTCGAGCATGCCCAGCCACAGATAGGCGCGGGCCAGCAGCGGCCATGACAGCAGGCGCTCCTGCGCCGGGCGCGGCGGCTGGCGCATCAGGCCGTCGTCGGGCCGTTCAGCGCCGAGCGCCAGCGCCGGCAGCATGTCGGTGCCAAGATCGACCGCGAGAATCTGGATGATGGTCAGCGGCAGCGGAATCTTGAACAGGACGAAAGCCAGGTAGGGAATCAGTTCGGGGACGTTCGAAGTCAGGATGTAGGTCAGGAATTTACGGATGTTCGCGAACACCGCCCGCCCTTCTTCGACGGCATTGACGATACTGGCAAAATTGTCGTCGAGCAGGATCATGTCGGCCGCCGCCTTGGCCACATCGGTTCCGGCAAGCCCCATGGCGATGCCGATATGGGCGCTTTTCAGGGCCGGCGCGTCGTTGACCCCGTCACCGGTGACAGCGACGATTTCACCCTTGCTTTTGAGCGCGTTGACGACCAGCATCTTCTGCTCCGCCGTGACCCGGGCGAACAGGATTTCGGGGCTATCGAGCACAATCTGCAACTGCGCCGGGGTCATCCTGCGCAAGGCTTCGCCGAAGACGACGGCCGGATTCGCACCGCTCACCAGCCCGATGTCGCGCGCGATGGCGAGCGCCGTATGCGGGTGATCTCCGGTCACCATGATCACCTTGATGCCGGCTGAATGGCAGCGCGCAATGGCCTCGGGCACCTCGGGGCGTGGCGGGTCATGGAGGCCGATCAGGCCGGACAGTATCAGTTGCCGCTCCTCGGGTACTTCGTCGCGCTCCAGCTTGCGAAAAGCGAAGGCAAGCACGCGCAGCCCGCCATCGGCCATCGTCTCCTGCGCCTTGGCGACCTGCGTTCGATGACTGTCGTCGAGCGCAATGGCGCCGCCGCCGTGTTCGATCTGCGCGCACAACTGCAGGACCACCTCGGGCGCCCCCTTGCAATACAACCAGCGCTCGCCGCCCTGCTCGACGATGACCGACATCCGGCGCCGGTCGCTGTCGAAAGGCAGTTCGCCAAGCAGCGGCGCTTCGCCGACTTCCCCGGCTGCCCGTGCAAACTCGCTGAGCGCCACTTCCATCGGGTCACCCAGCCAGATCTCGTGCCCGTCGCGCAGGCTGCGCTTGAGATTGTGGCAATGCCGGGCATTGCGCAGCAGTTGTTGTGCGCCGGCAAGGCCAGTCAGACGCCCACTGTCGACCAACCCGTCGTTACAGAAAACCTGCTGCACGCTCATCCGGTTCTGCGTCAAGGTACCGGTCTTGTCGCTGCAGATCACTGTCGTCGCGCCCAGCGTTTCGACCGCTGGCAAGTGGCGGACCAGCGCGTTGCGCCGGGCCATGCGCTGGGTGGCCATGGCCAGCGACAGGGTCACGGTCGGCAACAATCCTTCAGGAACATTGGCGACAATGATGCCGATGGCGAACATCAGGTTGGTCCAGAACGGCAAGCCGATCCAGGTTCCGATGGCGAAAAAAACCAGGCCGAGCGTCGTCGCGAAGATGGCGACCAGTTTCGACAGGCGGGCAATTTCCTGCTGCAGATGGGAAACGCTCTTGGCTGCCGTCTGGGTCAGGTGGGCAATCTTGCCGAATTCGGTGCGCATCCCGGTGGCAAAGACGAGCGCCCGCCCCTGGCCGGAAATCAGAGAAGTACCGGCGAGCAGCAGGTTCTTGCTGTCGAGCACCGCGACTGAAGTCACGGACTCCGGGCTGCGCGCCTTGGGCAAAGGTTCGCCGGTGACGGTCGACATATTCACCCGGACCTCGGCCCCGGCGATCAAACGACAATCCGCCGGCACGTTGTCGCCCTCTTCGAGCAGCACAATGTCACCGGGTACCAGATCCTCGGCCGGCAGCGTGACCAGCTGCCCTTCACGCATGACCTTGACCACCTGCGGCAGCAGCTTGCGCAGTGCGGCGATGGCCTGCTCGGCACGGTGTTCCTGCCAGAACGAGAACGAGCCGTTGATGATGATGACGGCGAGGATGGCGATGCCCAGTTGCCACATGCCCTCGCCCGGGCTGCGCGATTCGGCGAAAAACGCCAGCGCCGCCGCGACCCACAGGATCAGCGCGAAGAAATGCGTGAACTGCCTGAAGAATTGCCGCCACTGTGGCTCGCCCCGGATTTCCTCGATGCGATTCGACCCGAACTCGCGCAGGCGCTTTTCCGCCTCGGCCGAAGTCAGGCCATGCTCAGCGCTTCTGAGGCTGGTCAGCGCATCCGCTACGGAGAGGTTGGCGATGTGCATTTCGGGGTGAAAATCAGCTAATCCACCGTCAGGTTACTCCAAAATCCTAGCGCACGACCTTGCGCCACTCCTGCTCGAAATAGCGGACCAGCACCTGGTTGTTCAGGCGGTTGACCTCGGCCGGCACGCGCGCCATGTCGGCCGGGAAGCGGAACAGGTCGGGGACGATCTCCGGCGTCAAAAACCGGGTTTTTTTCGGGTCGACCGCAACCGGCACGAATTCCTGCCGCCCGGCGATGATGAAACCCCATTCGCCGAAGGAAGGCACCAGCGCGTGGTAGGGCGCGGTCCTGAAACCGACATCTTCAAGCGTCGTCACCACGCACCAGAACGACTGGCGGGCATAGAGCGGCGAGGTCGATTGCACGACGAGCAGGCCGCGCGCCGACAGGCGCTTCTCCAGCAGCCGGTAGAAGGCCGAAGTGTACAGCTTGCCGAGGGCAAAGTTGGCCGGATCGGGGAAGTCGATGACGATGAAGTCGAAGTACTCCCGGCTGTCTTCCAGCCATTGCAGGGCGTCGGCATTGACGACCGTGACCCGCGGCGATTTCAGCGATCGCTCGTTCAGCGCCACCAGCGGCGGCGCGCTCGCGAACAATTCGGTCATCGCCGGGTCGAGGTCGACCAGGGTCACCGACTCGACATTCGGGTATTTGAGGATTTCGCGTACCGCCAGCCCGTCGCCACCGCCGAGCACCAGCACGCGCTTCGCCCCCGGCAGACTGGCGAGACCGGGATGGACCAGCGCCTCGTGGTAGCGGTATTCGTCATGTGACGAGAACTGCAGGTTGTTGTTGAGGAACAGCCGCAGGTCGTCGCGCCAGCGGGTGACGACGATGCGCTGATAGGGTGTCGTTTCGGCATGGACGATCTCGTCGGCGTAGAGATGTGTTTCGGCCAGCGTCGTCAGTTGCCCGGCACCGGCGAAACCGGCGGCCAGCAGGCCGAACGCCGTCCAGCTTTGTACCGCCAGCCAGCGCCGCGCCGGCAACTGCTCACGGAACAGGTGCAGCGCCCACAGCGCCACCGCTACGTTGAGCAACCCGAACAGCAGGCCGGTACGCATCATGCCCAGATGCGGCGCGAGGATCAGCGGGAACAGTATGGAGACCACCAGCGCACCGAGATAATCGAAGGTCAGCACCTGCGAGACGAGATCCTTGAACGCCAGTTCGCGCTTGAGGATGCGCATGACCAGCGGAATCTCCAGCCCAACGAGGACACCAACGCCGAACACCACCAGGTAGAGCACCAGCTTGAACGGCGCCGCCAGCCAGGTGAATACCAGAAACAGCCCGACCGCCGAAAAGCCGCCGAGCAAGCCGACCATCAGTTCGATCTGGATGAAGCGGCCGATCAGGTCGCGCGTGATGTACTTCGACAGCCACGACCCAACACCCATGGCGAACAGGTAGGTACCGATCACCGTCGAGAACTGCATCACCGAATCGCCAAGCAGGTAGGACGACAGCGCGCCGGCCACCAGCTCGTAGGCCAGCCCGCAGGAGGCGATGACGAAAACGGAGAAAAGGAGGGCGTGCCGCATGGGCGAGGATGCTAACCTGAATCGACGGACTGGTGACTTGATCTGAGACTTGCTGCCTGACGGAAGGTCTCAGTTCGGCCAGTAGCCGGCGCTTACGAATCTGGGTGGATAGACCGGAAAGCAGACCGTAGATTTCTTCCGGGCAGGTTCGGTTAAGGCGAATCCCCTGCGCGCCCGCCGAATTCCATTTCGAAACTGTCGACTTGGCGGGAAGCTTACGGCGCTATTTGGACGCAA
>DATIUN010000198.1:0-3248 GCA_035466795.1 Azonexus sp.
CGGGGCGTTTCGCGCCGTTGTCTTGACCCCGAGCAATGCGGCGGGCGACCTGCGGCTAGAAACCGAGATCATCCGTTTGCAACAGGACTTTCGCACCCGGCCAAGCACTGTTCGCTTCACGCTCCGCGCCACCCTGATTGACCAGAACACCCGTCGTGTCGAGGCCTGGCGAGAGTTTGACAACAGCGTGCCTGCCGGCAGCGAAGACCCCTACGGCGGCGTCGTGGCCGCCAATCGCGCGGTGCAGATTACTCTCGAAAGCCTTGCCGAGTTTTGTGCCGAGGTGGCGCGCAGTCCGCGAAGATAGCGGACATGGGGAATGCTGATTGACTTGCAGCAGATGTCGAATGCGCCAAGCGCGCACTCGACAAACATGCGGTCTTTACTTGCCTTGTACGGCCTTCTTGAGGTCGGCCTTCACATCGCCATACGTCGCCTGTGCTTTGCCGCCGATGTTCTGAACCTTGCCTTTGGCTTCCAGTTCCTTGTCACCGACGACCACACCTGCAATTTCTTTCACTTTGCCTTTGACTTCTTCGATCCGGCCTTTGGTTTGATCTTTGTTCATGGTTTGCTCCTGATATTGAAATTTGAAAACATTCCGGAGCGTTGATCTTGCTATCCAACGCTTGCCAACATCAGGATAGGCATTCGGCTCTTGCCGGTCCGTACGATAGCGCACGTAGCGGTGTAGACATCTTCAAGTCAATGATGCTGCGTGATTTTCCGGCCCCAGATCACTTCTGGTTGATTGGTGCGATGGCGCACCGACATCCTGATGGACGCCCCCTACTCTGTGCCCTGATCCGTTGCTTACGGATCACCTCTCAGGGAGAACAAGAATGAACGGTATAAACATAAGCTGTCGGGATTTTTTTCCCGGCCGCAGCTTGAACACGGTGTACCGGGTACTGACCTGGTGCTTGTGAAACTTCAATCATCGCGGAGGCCGCTAGCATCTCGTTTACTGTCTGGACGCTGGTAATCGGCTTGCTGTTGATCACCATGGCGCTGGCCGGGTCGTCGATGAAACGTCTGCCGGTCAGTGCCTCCATGGTCTATCTGGCGGTCGGCTACGCGCTTGGCGCCGCCGGCTGGGGCCTGATGGAACCCGATTCCCGGGATGTCTCGGTGATTCTTGAGCGGGTGACGGAGATCGCCCTGCTGATCTCGCTTTTCTCGGTCGGCATGAAACTCGGCTTGCCGCTTTCCAGTCCGCACTGGCGCTTGCCCCTGCGCCTGGCATTCCTGTCGATGGCCTTGACGGTCGGCTTGATCTCCGTTGTCGGCGTTTTTCTGCTCGATCTGCCGCTTGGCGTCGCGGTCCTGCTTGGCGGCATACTGGCGCCGACCGACCCGGTTCTGGCCTCGGATGTCCAGGTCGAGGAACCACACGACCGCGATCGCCTGCGCTTCAGTCTGAGCGGCGAGGGCGGACTGAATGACGGCGCTGCCTTCCCGTTCGTGATGCTCGGTCTGGGCCTGCTCGGCACCCGCGAACTTGGCGCCGGTGGCTGGCGCTGGCTGACGGTTGATGTGTTTTGGGCGTTGGCCGCTGGCGTAGCCATCGGCAGCCTGCTCGGGGCGATGATCGGTCGACTGGTGGTCTATCTGCGCACCCGGCACCAGAAAGCCGTCGGCCTCGATGAATTCCTCGCCCTCGGGTTGGTCGCCCTGGCTTTCAGCGTTGCCCAACTGGCCCACGCCTCGGCCTTTCTCTCGGTCTTCGCCGCCGGACTTGCCCTGCAACGGGTCAAGGAGCGTTCGCGGACCCAGGCAGCGCCGGACGAGGGTCCGGCCGGGCTGCAGGACAAGGAGGCGCACCTGGCCGTCGCCACCCATCCCAATCTTGCCGGGGCCTACCTGATGCAGGCGGTGCGCGGCTTCAACGAGCAGATCGAGCGGATTGCCGAATTGATCATCATCCTCGCTGTCGGCGCGATGCTTCCGTTCGTCAGCCTTGATCGGTGGACGCTGGTGTTCCTCGTCCTGTTGTTTTTTGTCCTGCGCCCGTTGTCGGTATGGCTGGGACTTTTGGGTGCGTCGGTATCCGGCGATCAGCGCCTGCTGATCGCCTGGTTTGGCATTCGCGGCATTGGTTCGATCTATTACCTGATGTTTGCACTGAATAACGGCCTGTCAGGCGCAATGGCCGATCAGACAATCTCCATCACGCTGTTGGCAGTCGCCGCTTCGATCGTCATGCATGGTGTCTCGGTGACGCCGTTGATGGACCTCTATGCCCGGCGACAGGCGCGCAAGGGGCAGCGCGGGAGATCAGGGAATCGTCGGCAGGAGCCGCGCTGAGCCACAAGCTGCGGCATCGACCAGCAAGCAGGCACTGCTTCCTGCCGCCCGCGCAATGGGCAATTGCTCGCCATGCTGCCAGGCGGTGAGGGCGAATGATTTTTCGGCACCGGTGACCAGCACCAGTTGTGCGCGGCTGGCGCGCAAGGTCTGAAAATTGAGGCTGACCCGCCCGGCCGGCGGCTTGGGTGCGTCATGTACGGAAATGACTGGAGCGCAATTTCCTTCGGCCCCGGGAAACAGGCTGGCGGTGTGTCCGTCCTCACCCATCCCGAGCAGCACCAGATCGAAAGGCTGGCGGCCGGCAATGACTTTGCCATATAGGGCACTCGCCTCTTCCGCGCCAAGTTCGGCCGCTATGGGGTGAATCTGCGCGGCCGGTATTGCCACCCGCTGCAGCCACAGTTCTTGCGCCAGGCGGGAGTTGCGCTCTGGGGCAGTGGCCGGGAGGCAGCGTTCATCGCCCCAGAGGATTTCCCAGGACGTCCAGTTCTGTGCCGTCGCCGCCAACAATTGATAGGTGCGCCCTGGCGTGCTGCCGCCGGCCAGCACGATACGAAAGATCCCGCGCTCCCGGATGGCTGCCTGTGCCGCCACGCCGATCAAGCGACAGGCTTCTTCAGCAACTGCCTCGGCATCGGCCAATACCCGCGTGTCAACTGGCAGCATCAGGACGTGCTGTCTGCTTTGCCGTTGCAGCTTAGTGTCTGCCGCCATTCCTGGTCGGCCTGGTCAAAGATCTGATTCGCCGCCTTCGGCCCCAGACTGCCCACCGGATATTGCAACGGTGGATGCTCGTCGTCGACCCAGGCACGCATCACCGGATCGACGATACTCCAGGCGGCCTTGACTTCGTCATAGCGGAGG
Source organism: Azonexus sp. (assembly GCA_035466795.1). GTDB lineage: Bacteria > Pseudomonadota > Gammaproteobacteria > Burkholderiales > Rhodocyclaceae > Azonexus. The sequence goes on from DATIUN010000198.1 coordinate 3,175, forward strand.
AACAGGGAGCGATTGCCCTCGATGACATCGAGCAGTAAATCCTCATAAGCATCCGCCTTGCGCTCGCCGGGATT
>DATIUN010000199.1:0-3154 GCA_035466795.1 Azonexus sp.
CTGATTTATCAGGAGAAAACGGGGCTGCGGCCCCGTTTTTCATTTGTTGGGAATATGCCAAAAGGCGGGTAATGAGAAGCGGGTTTAGCTTGCATTGCTAAGTGCATGATGTTAATTTGAAACTCCCAAATTCCATACTCAGGGTTTCGCCGTGACCGATATGATCCGGACAAGTTTCAAGAAACGTGCCACCGCCATCGCCGTGGCCTCCTGCCTTTCATTTGCCCCGTGGTTGGCCGAAGCGGCCAGTCTCGGCAAGATCACTGTTCTGTCTGGCCTCGGCCAGCCGTTGCGCGCCGAGATCGAGATCAGCGCATCGCAAGCCGAGTTGGCCGGCATGACGGCCAGGCTCGCGGATCAGAAGGCATTTCGCGAGGCGGGCGTTGATTTTTCGTCGTCCTTGCTCGATCTGCGCTTCGCAATAGAAAAGCGCAGCAGTGGCAAGCCCGTGGTGAAGGTTAGTTCCACGAAGCCCGTGAATGAACCTTTCATGGACATGCTCGTTGAACTGAGCTGGCCTTCCGGCCCCCTGCTGAAGGAATTCACGTTCCTCCTTGATCCACCCGAGGTTGCCGCGAAGGCAGCGGCACGGCAAGCAGCCGCGGCGGATGCGCGGGTCGTCGAGACAGTCCGCGGCGCGGGAGCAGCACCAGCGCCAACTGGCGCTGCCGCGACGCCATCGCGAGCGGTTGCGGAGCCGACGAAAGCTCAGGAGTCCGGCACGCGCGTCGTTCAGCAGGGCGACACACTGCGCAGGATTGCTGGTGAAACGAAGCATGACGGGGTCACCCTTGAGCAAATGCTCGTCGGACTGTACAAGAAAAATCCGGATGCGTTCATTGGCGACAACATCAATCGCCTGAAGGCGGGCGCCATACTCAGCATTCCCGACAAGGCGGCCGTCGCAGCGATACCTGCGGCAGAGGCAAGGCAGGTATATGTCACTCAGGCCGAGGACTGGAATACCTATCGCCAGAAACTTGCTTCGGCCACCGCCCAGGCGAAGGCCAGTCCGGAAGCCGCTCCTCAGGGTGCGGCGGGCAAGGTCACGGCACGCGTCGAAGACAAGCCGTCGGCAGTCGATCAGGCCAAGGACCAGGTGAAGGTTTCGCGTACCGAAATGCCGGCCAAGGGTGTCCCGGGCGGCAAGGCTGCCGTTGGCGAAGAGGAATTGATCGCCAAGGACAAGGCGCTCAAGGAGGCGCAGGACAGGCTGGCATTGCTCGAGAAAAATGTCAGCGAACTGCAGAAGCTGGTCGACATGAAGACCCAGCGTCTGGCAGAACTGCAGCAGCAGGCCTCTGGACAGAAGGAAGAGGCGAAGCCGGTGGCGCCGTCAGAGCCGCCCAAGGCGGTCGAGGTGCCGAAAGAACCGGCACCGGTTGCAGCCGAACCGCCGAAAGCCGTCGAAGAGCCCAAGCCGGTCGAACCGCCCAAGGTCGTCGAGGCGGCAAAGCCGGCTGCACCGGTCGAGCCGCCAAAGCCGGTACCCGTTACGCCGCCCGCTAGCGAACCGGGGTTGCTGGACGATCCGCTGCCACTGATCGGTGGCGGCGGTATACTGGCCCTGCTGGCCGGATATTTCCTGCTCAGGCGGCGCCGCAGCGAGCCGGAGCCCGACTTCACGACCGCCGTTCCCGCGCCTTCGAGTCTCGGGCCGAATTCGGTGTTCCGGATGACCGGGGGGCAGAGTGTCGATACCGGCAATGTTCCGTTGCAAACCGGCGAATTCAGTCAGACTGGTCCGGGCACGATCGATACCGACGAGGTTGATCCTGTTGCCGAAGCGGATGTCTACATGGCTTATGGCCGGGATGCGCAGGCTGAGGAAATTCTGATCGAGGCCTTGCGTAAGGATCCGCATCGCACCGCCATCCACGTCAAGCTTCTCGAAATTTACAGTAATCGCAAGAGCGTCAAGCAATTCGATACGCTGGCCAGCGAACTTTACGCGCAGACCGGCGGCGTAGGTGATGAATGGGAAAAGGCGGCGGCTCTGGGTACCGCGCTGGATCCGGAGAATCCCCTGTATACCGCTGGGCGCGGTGCGTCTGCTGCGGTCGACGAGGTGGCAGCACCCGCCCCAGATGCGGTCGTCGATGCCAAGTCGACTGTCGTGTTACCGGGCGAACTCAGCCAGATGGCTGCGGCTGCTGCCGTTGGTACGGCGGCGGTACTGGTTGCCGAACAACCGACGCTCGAAGCGGTCAGCATTCCTGTCGAAGCTGCGGTAGAAGGTGACTTCGCTCAGACCGTGGTCAACAGTGTCGATGAAAATTCACTGGATTTCGATCTTGGTGCCGCCGGGCAAGCGTTCGCGCCTGAGGTGACGCAGATTGGCGATGTGGTTGACGAAATGGAAATGCCGCAGATCGAGGCCATCGATTTCGACCTTGGTGGCATTCCACAGGAAGCGCTGACGGCGACGGAAACGAATCCGCAGGTATTGCCGACGGATACGCTGGTCATGGGTGTGCCGGAAAGTGAAAACAATTTCACGGAAACCATCATCGGACTCGAAGCACCTGTGGGCCTGCAGGAAGAGGTGCACGAGGGTGAAGTGGGCATGATTGATTTCGAGCTTGGCGACATTGCGCCCGACACGCAGACACTGGTAAATCCGGCTGTGCTCCAGGAGGCTACGAGTGGCGAGATGGGTACCGCAACGGTCGTCAATCCGCTGGGTTCCCTGGAATCTGCACAGGGCGAGCCGACGGTTACCAATGGCATGGCCGGACTGTCGATCGATTCGGATTCCCGGGACGAGGAATACAACGTCAATCTGAGTGAGTCGGTTTTCATCGGCAATCCCATGCCGTCGCCCGAATTCGACATGACATCGATTAATCTTGACCTGGGCGCAACCCAGGTCGCCGGACTGACCAATGTGATGAGCACGGAGGATTCCGCGGCCGATCAGGGTGCCGATGATGTCGGTACCAAGCTCGCGCTGGCCAAGGCCTACGAGGAAATGGGCGATCATGATCAGGCGCGCGAACTGTTGAATGAGGTCCTTGCCGAAGGCAGCGGCGATCTCGTCGATCAGGCACGCGAGATTATTGGTCGCTTGCGCGGTTAGAACGTCTTTGCGTACGGCACATGGCCCCCGCGTGGGGCCATGTGCATTATGGAGCCGGAGTTTGCACCCATCCTC
>DATIUN010000200.1:0-3190 GCA_035466795.1 Azonexus sp.
ATTCTACTCCGCCGCCGACTCCTTGCCGCCGTCGATGCCGAGTTCGGCGATCTTGCGCGTGATCGTGTTGCGCCCGATGCCGAGCGCCAGCGCCGCCTCGATCCGCCGGCCACCGGTGCGCGCCAGGGCGCGCGCGATCAGAATGCGTTCGAAGGTCCGGGACAAACGGCCATGCACGTCATCGACACCGGCGGCGAGCAGCCGATCGACCTCGCCTTCGAGCCCGGTTTCCCAGTCAGTCGCCAGCGCCGTCGTCTCGGCTTCGCGCAATTCGACCGGCAGGTCGCCGATTTCGACCATCTGGCCGGGTGCCATGACGGTCAGCCAGTGACAGAGGTTTTCCAGTTGGCGGACGTTGCCCTGTAATTCGAGACCGCTCAGGTACTTGAGCGCGGCGTCGGACAGACGCTTGGTTTCGACACCGAGTTCGCGCGCGCTCTTCTGAAGGAAATGCTTGGCCAGCAGCGGAATGTCCTCGTGCCGCTCGCGCAAGGCCGGGAGACGGATGCGGATGACGTTGAGACGATGGAACAAGTCTTCACGGAACAGGCCTTCCTTGACCCGCGTTTCGAGGTTCTGGTGCGTCGCCGCGATGACCCGCACGTTGGCCTTGATCGGCGAATGGCCGCCGACCCGGTAATAATGTCCGTCGGACAAGACGCGCAGCAACCGGGTCTGCAACTCGGAGGGCATGTCGCCGATTTCGTCGAGGAACAGCGTGCCGCCCTCGGCCTGCTCGAAACGCCCGCGGCGCTGTGTCTGGGCGCCGGTAAACGAGCCGCGCTCGTGGCCGAAGAGTTCCGACTCGAGCAGATCCTTGGGAATCGCCGCCGTATTGATTGCGATGAACGGCTTGTCGGCGCGCGGACTGTGGCGGTGCAGCGCCCGCGCCACCAGTTCCTTGCCGCTGCCCGACTCGCCATTGATCAGCACGGTAGCGTGCGACAGCGCCAGGCGACCGATGGCGCGAAACACTTCCTGCATCGCCGGCGCCGGCCCGAGAATCTCCGGGACCAGCCCTTCCTCAGCCGACGCACCGGTCTGGTGCATCGACTCGTCGATCGCCCGCTGGATCAGTTCGACGGCCTGATCGACATCGAAGGGCTTGGGCAGGTATTCAAAGGCGCCGCCCTGGAAAGCGGCAACCGCACTTTCCAGATCCGAGTGGGCGGTCATGATGATGACCGGCACCGCCGGGAAGCGGGTCTTCACTTCCTGCAGCAACTCCAGCCCGGACTGGCCGGGCATGCGGATGTCGGACATCAGAACCTGCGGCGGCTCGGCGCCCTGCTCAAGCTGGGAAATGGCCTCGGTGGCCGAGGCGAAACTCTTGAACGGGATGCCCTCGCGGGACAGGGTCTTCTCGAGGACCCAGCGGATGGAGCGATCGTCATCGACGATCCAGACCGGTTTCATGATTTTTTTGCCTGTCTTGTGATTAGCACTGGAATGCCACTAGCAAGACTCAGGCCTATTCCACGGGCAGACGGATGGTGAATACCGTCTGACCCGGCTGGCTGACACAATCGATCGTGCCGTGATGATGCTGAACGAAATTCTGGGCGATCGTCAGGCCCAGTCCGCTACCACCTTCGCGGCCCGAAACCAGCGGATAGAACATGCGTTCGCGAACCGTTTCCGGGATGCCCGGACCATTGTCGATGACCTTGAGTTCGAGCGCCAGGCGGTAGCGCTTCTTGGCCAGCGTCACCTGGCGCAGGACACGCGTGCGCAGGACGATCTCGCCCTCGCCATGCATCGCCTGCGCCGCGTTGCGCGCAACGTTGAGTACCGCCTGGATCAGTTGCTCGCGGTCACCCACCAGGTCGGGCAGGCTGGTGTCGTAATCGCGGCGCATCGCCAGCGATCCGGGAAACTCGGCGGTCAGCAGGCTGCGCACCCGTTCGAGGATTTCGTGGATATTGACCGTCGTCGGCAGCATCGTCCGGTGCGGCGTCAGCAGGCGCTGCATCAGGTCCCGCAGGCGGTCGACCTCCTTGATGATGACCTGGGTGTATTCCTTGAGCGACGGGTTGGCCAGCTCGTGCTCGAGCAACTGGGCGGCACCACGGATGCCACCCAGCGGGTTCTTGATCTCGTGTGCCAGGTTGCGGATCAGCTCGCGACTGGCCTTCTGCTGCTCGATCAGGTGCTCTTCGCGGGTCGCCGCCAGCTGGTGCTCGATCGGCTGCAACTCGAGCAGCAGGCGGACGCCGGTAGCCATCTCGGGGCGCAGCGGGGTCACCGTGCAGTTGATGTGCAACACTTCGCCATCGCCGCGCTTCAGCTCGATATTCTGGCCGGTATAGCCCCAGTTGTTGTTCAAGGCATTGTCGAGCGCCCCCTGCAGTATCGCGGAACAGGTGCACATTGCCGACAACGGCTTGCCGGCCACCGAACGCAGGCTGACGGCAAGCAGGTTCTCGCCGGCCGGATTGACGTAGCGGACGACCAGCCCCGCATCGAGCAGAAGCACTGTCGACGCGAGAAAATCCAGGCCGGAGAAGGAATTCAGCGCATCATTCATGGCGGACATTGTAACGATTACATTGGAACAACGCAGAAACTGTTGCGTTACTGACCGATCGTTCATTATCATTGCGGCATTCATTCTGGTGCACTGCCGATGCTCGCCCGTCCGATCGTTCCATGTATTGCCGCAACCTGCCTGGCGCTGGCGTTGAGCGCCTGCGGCAGTGCCGAGACGCCGCCCCCGGTTGCCCCGAAAGTCCTGGTCCAGCCTGCCGGCGCAGGCGATGCCGGGGTTACCGTCTATACCGGCGAGATCCGGGCCCGCCATGAGGTCGACCTGGCCTTCCGGGTCGGCGGCAAGATCGCTGCCCGCCTGGTCGACAGCGGCATGATGGTCAAGGCCGGGCAGCCGCTGGCTCGCCTCGACCCCGCCGACCTGCAACTCTCCCGGCAAGCCGCGCAAGCCCAGGTAGCTGCCGCCGAAAGCGAATTCACCACGGCCGGTGCCGAGCGCGCCCGCTACGCCGACCTGGTGGCCAAACGCTTCGTCAGCCAGGCTGCGTTCGATGCCAAGGAAAACGCCTTCCGCAGCGCCCAGGCCAGACTGGAACAGGCGCGCGCGCAGAGCCGGATCAGCGGCAACCAGGCCGAATACGGAACGCTGGTCGCCGAGCATGAGGGCGTGATCACCGCCGTGCTGGCCGACGCCGGCCAGGTG
>DATIUN010000201.1:0-1920 GCA_035466795.1 Azonexus sp.
GTTCACCGACATGCTCAACCGTTCCGTCGCGGCATTGAAGCAAGGCAAGCACCTCGACGTGGTCGACCTGACCCAGCCGCTCGGCATCGGCACCGAAATCAACCTGCGCACGCCGGCCCTGCTGCCCGATGCCTATTGCCCGGACGTGCACGAACGCCTGACCCTATACAAGCGGCTGGCCAACGGCGATACGGCGGAAGAGATCGACGCCCTGCAGGAAGAACTGATCGACCGCTTCGGCGAACTGCCGCTGCAAGGCCAGTCACTGCTCGCGACGCACCGCCTGCGTCTGCTGGTCAAGCCGCTGTGTGTGCAGAAGCTGGATGCAACCAACGACCAGATCACCCTGCAGTTCAGCTCGGAGTTTGCGAAGAACCCGCCGATCGAGCCGATCAGGATCATCAACCTGATCCAGAAAAACCGCAGCTACAAGCTGGCCGGACAAGATAAAATCTCACTTTTACGCCACTGCCCGACCCTGAACGACAAGGTTGCCGCGGTGAAAGACATGATTCGCCAGTTGAGCCAATAGACCATGCGCACCATCGACATCGAAAACGTCAACGTAACCGCCTTCGACACCATGCCGACGCCGGAGGAAATCCACGCTCGCCTGCCGATCAGCGCCAAGGCCACCAAGACCGTCACGCACGGTCGCGGATTGCTGCGCAAGATTCTCGAGCGCAAGGACCCGCGCCTGTTCGTCGTCGTCGGCCCCTGCTCGATCCACGACCCGGTCGCCGGCCTTGATTACGCCCGCCGCCTGAAAGTGCTGGCCGATGAAGTCGGCGACACGCTGCAACTGATCATGCGCGTCTATTTTGAAAAACCGCGCACCACCGTCGGCTGGAAGGGCTACATCAACGACCCGTTCATGGATGACAGCTTCCGCGTCGACATCGGCATGGAAAAGGCCCGCCAGTTCCTGCTCGACGTCGCCGAACTCGGTCTGCCGACCGGCACCGAGGCGCTCGACCCGATCTCGCCCCAGTATTATGGCGACCTCATTACGTGGACCGCCATCGGCGCGCGTACCGCCGAATCGCAGACCCACCGCGAGATGTCCTCCGGCCTGTCGACCCCCGTCGGTTTCAAGAACGGCACCAGCGGCGACCTCGCCGTCGCGGTCAACGCCATCCTGTCCGCCTCCAAGCCGCACTCCTTCCTCGGCATCAACAGCCAGGGCCGCGTCGCGGTCGTCCGCACCAAGGGCAACCGCTACGGCCACATCGTGCTGCGTGGCGGCGACGGTCGCCCGAACTACGACACCGTTTCCGTGGCCATGGTCGAGCAGGCGCTGACCAAGGCCAAGCTGTCCAGCACCATCGTCGTCGACTGCTCGCACGCCAACAGCCTCAAGAAGCCCGAACTGCAGCCGCTGGTGCTCGCCGACATCGTCAACCAGATCCGCCTCGGCAACAAATCGCTGGTCGGCGTCATGATCGAGTCGAACATCGAAGCCGGCAACCAGCCGATTCCCGCCGACCTCAGTCAGCTCAAGTACGGCTGCTCGGTGACCGATGGCTGCGTCGACTGGGCTACTACCGAAAAGATGATCCGCGACGCCGCCGTGCTGCTGCGCGACGTGCTACCGGAACGGATGGGCTGAGAAACCCGATCCAATCTTCCATAAGTGCCATATCCCCGGAAAATCATGCCACTCATTCAACCCTTTCGCGGACTACGCCCGGCGCCCGGCCGCGCCGGCGATGTCGCCGCCCCGCCCTACGACGTGCTGTCCAGCACCGAAGCCCGTGCGCAAGCTGCCGGAAAGGCGTTCAGCTTCCTGCACATCTCCAAGGCCGAGATCGACCTGCCGGCCGATACCGACCCCTACGCCCCGGAGGTCTACGCCAAATCCGCGGAAAATTTCCAGCGGCTGATCGCCGACCGCATCCTGATCCGCGATGCGACGCCGTG